>JAUZQS010000033.1 GCA_030950875.1 Mariprofundaceae bacterium
ATCGCCTGATTCACCTTCATTTTTTGGGGCTTTAAGTGAACTAACATGCAGGCCGCATTCTGCTAATGTCTCTTGATTTTCCCACCACCAACGACCAGAACGAGGATCTTCCCCCATACTGATTGCCCGCGTACATGGCTCACAACCAATCGACACATAAAATTCATCATGCAATGTATTGTATGGCAAATCATGTTCACGAATATATGCCCATACATCTTTTTCTGTCCAATTACGCATCGGATTATATTTTTTCAAACCATACACAGGGTCATCTTCCACAGGTGATATCTCAGCACGATTTTTCGCTTGATCTTTGCGCCGTCCTGTAATCCATGCTTCCATACCATGCAGCGCTTTTTCTAAAGGCCTAACCTTACGCACTTCACAACATAACTTGCGATTTTCCACAGACTTAAGGAATAAATTTACCCCGTGGTCATGCACCATATTCTGTACTGCATCTGAATCTGGAAATAGTATATGCAGCACATTACCATAACGTTCACGTATCGCATCCATCAAAACGTATGTTGCTTGAGGCAAACGTCCTGTATCCAATGTTAAAACGCCAATATCCAATTTATAACGGCAAATTAAATCAATCAGCACCATACCCTGTGAGCCCAAACTGCATGAGTAAAGCAGTTTATCCCCATGCTTATCTTTGGCTTCGCGTAATAATGATACTGCCTCATCAATCAAAAGCTTCATTGCACCTCCAATAATGACAATCCAACCACTGGCCACCAATAACTTACGACCAGCATAAACAACAGAAATGCAGAAACCGATAGCAACGCACCATAACGCAACATGCTGCCACTACTTAAATAACCAGTGGCATAAATCATCGCATTCGGCGGCGTACTCATGGGCAACATAAATGCAAAACCAGCCACAATACCAATCGTTAGGGCAACACCTACAGGGTCAAGACCCGCAGACATGCCAATCGGCATAGCAATCGGCAATACAATCGCCACAGCAGCAGCATTGCTTACACCTTCCGTAAACAATAACGTCATCAATACCAAGAATGCCACCAGTGCCAAACCCACCATATCACCTGGAATCAAACTGTGTGCTAACCAAACAGCGGCACCTGTATCGGATAGTGCCTTACCAATGGCAATGGCGCCGCCATACATGAGTACAACACTCCAAGATACATGCTGCTCAATAGCTTTCCATTCCACCAAACGTAAGGCAAACATCAATACGACAGCAATCAAAGAAATACTCGCCAGCGTGTTGGCATGTCCTGCAAGCATCCATGCCAACACCGTGAAGGACAATAAAATTGCCATCAACCAGCCTTTCACACCAAGACTACCCAACTCAAGGCGACGCTGTCCAAAACGATGCCGAACAGCGTCCAAATCCAATGTTACCGATGATGTCATGCGCAATAATAAGTATAAGGCAACCGATAACACACCCATTACCAATGGTAATGCCGCTAACGTCCATTGCAAAAAGGAGAAGGAATGACCTGTAAGCTCGCTACTCAAAGCCAGAGCCAAAGGCCCGCGTGCGCCACCCAATAGGGTCGTGACCCCACCAATAATGGCTCCCCACGCCAAAGCAAAAAATATAGCCTGAGCATAAGCATGGCCTTTTTTCAAACCCAAACTACGTACAATTTCCCAAGCAATCGGCAAAAATAATGCGGCCACAGCGTGCTCTGGCATCACACATGCCATCAAGGCAGGCAGCAATAACATCGCACATAAAAGTTGTTTGGGGCTATGGGCTACACGATCCAAAACCCCCAGCGCCACACGTTCTGATAAGCCGCTTTGCATCACACCCGCAACCAACATAAAAGCACCAAGAATAAAGAATACTGCAGGGTTACCAAACAAGGAAAATACATTCGATGCGGACATTACTCCCAGCATAGGCAGCAAAGCCATGCCTAACAACGATGTCACCACCAAAGGTAATAACTGTGTTACCCACAATACCAAACATAATAAAAAAACCAGCAACGCATGCCAAGCTTCAGAACTCAAGCCTTCAGGCGCATCAGAAATAGCCCCGATTGCAAATGCCACCACAATCATAAACATTGCCACAAAGGGTGCTGCCTGTGCAGCCAATAAACGATGAAAGGGTCTAGCATCGGCCTTATCACCATTACCAACACGTAAATGCCTGCGGAAGCCATCCAACCAGCCACCCCAATGCCTGCCAAATGATGATGTGACCCAACGCTCAGATATCGCAGGCGGATCACCATCCAACACGCGACTTTCCATCGGTGTTAATACACGCCCCATATCACGCAAACGATGCGTAGGTAAACCCGATGTTTCCAATAGTTGGTACTGCCATAACAAGGCATTTTCAACATCATCCAAGGCTGGTATTTTCACATCTTGCAAAGGTGTTCCCGGCAAAGGCCGAAAGGGAATGAGTAGTGGTACAATACCTTTATCCACTAGCACCTTCAGCCCATCTAATGTTGAGTTCAAGGGTTCCAAGCCAACAATTAAATGACTTACCACCGCACCCGATCGAAATACGTTACGGGCATGTTCCAAGGCTTTCCAAATAGCATCTTGGCCACCCTGTTGCTCTTTGCCTGGACAAATTTCTGTAAAACATTTGTTATCAAAGACTTCCAAATTACAAATGAAAATATCCAAGCCCGCAGCATACAATGCATCAATTACGCTTACGTCTTTCGGCGCAACTGTTTCCAAAGCAATTTGCCTATGCCCCAAATGCCTGCGCAATAAAGCAATAACAGGAATCAAACGTGATAAGCCCACATCATCATTGGGCGTGAACCCGTTGTATAAATAGACCGTATCCACCTCACGTTCATCCAAGGCTGCCAGTACCACTTCCACCAACTCCAAGGCATCACGCAATGGCGGTTCTTGCTCATTTAACATCGAATCAAACTGGCAATAAGCACACGCTTGGCCAGGCTGCGAGAAAAAACCACAGCCCATAAATGGCTGTAAAATCAATAACCGATCATGCAAAGAAGCAAAGCTTCCCATACGTGAACCTTTACGGGTCAACTTGCTATAAAAAGCTGGTGCTTCAACCAACTCAACTGTTTCCAACTCTCCACCACACGACATAATCGCCTTGCCATCAGCAACAACCTGTAAAGAGAAACCACTGGCTTCTGTGTAAGGTTGACCCACAGGCACTGAACAAAAATGTCCACTGGCTAGACGCAAATCCAATGTTGATTCTGCACTATTGGACTGTGCCAGCCAGCGTGAGCTATCTGGCAAACCATTGGGCAATGCCAAACCACGACTCACCAACGAAAGCTTGGTGCGCCCTGGATTGGAAAAAGGATGGAGATCGTTGGTCATTTAGATTTGAGAAACCTTCTCTACCACAATACGCCACTGTGTATCCGAAAGTTGCTCTTTCACATGCACTTTTTGACCTTGCTCTTCTAAGGATAGCGGCACATTTTCAATCGGTGCCCCATCAACTAAGATCACTTCCAATTGTGAACCAATCGCCATCGTTGAAAGCTTGATTTTCGTTTTCACAAAATTCATCGGGCATGCCACACCTGATAAGTCCAGCGTAACTATATCCGACGAGCTTTCTGCCTGTTTTTCATCAGCAGCACTTTCTTCATCAGCATCAGGAACCGCTGCAAAACGTTTATCGGCCAAGGCAACCCATGCACCCTGTACATCTTTTAATTTGGTCACACCCGCAGCTGGATCCGCCAAATCAATGCTCATCAAAGCACCTTGCACAGCATGAAAGTGCTTCATGACTTCCGTATCGCCACCAGCATTGCCCATTAACAATCCAAATACTTCCGCATCATCTTCAGGGGCTTCGCCGAAAGCGACCAAAAATGCCCTAGCCGTCGAAATCGCTGACCTACGCAAGGCTGTTTGTGCTTCTGCCCAAAACATGGCATCAACATGCGCTCGTGCAATCAATAATTCGTATTCAGCTTCAGAAATCAACGCATCGGACATGCTCAATACTGCACCCGCACATTCACCTTTTTTATTACCCTTGGTATTAAAAGCTTCGTTCTCATTCCAGTCGTAAATCAGACCATCGACTTCACCAGCATCGGCTTTGAACGGCGCAAGAATCTCAGACAAGCCTTCTTTACCCAAACGCTCAGCCCAATCATGCACACTTTCAGCTTCTTTACGGCCGTCTTTATAAGCATTCAACACAGCCATGCCCGCTTCTGGGGCATGCTTGGCAGGCACCCATTCTGAAGCAAAAGCAAACGGCTGACCTGCCACACCAGAGCCTCCAACATGCAATTGATAATGCGGCACAGGCTGACCTGCAACCTTTTTCGCCATGCCATGAAACCCAAGATCTGCAATATGATGACGACCACAGGAATGCTGACACCCCGACGCTTTCACTGTGATATTTGCCAAAGTTGCGTCCTGTTTCAAATCAACCATCAAAGGCTGCAATGCTTCTGCTAGACCACGGCTAGAGGTAATGCCCAAACGGCATGTTTCAGTACCAGGGCAGGCGGTGATATCTGAAATGCCACGCGCAAATGAGGTTGGAATACCTGCATTACCCAACATCTCTACCACATCATCAACTTTTTCAGCAGCCACACCAACGATAATCAAACCTTGCTCAGTGGTTACACGCAACTCTTTGGTCGCGCCCAAACGCGCTGCTTCTGCCACTGCACGACATTGAAGAGGCGTTAAATCACCACGGAAAACATTTAATAAAATAGATTTCTTGCCGTCATGTTGATCAACAACGCCACTTTCATTAAACGGCATCGCATTTGTTGGCGTACGCCAATTAGCTTCGGGATATCCAGCATCACCTTGATGCGTCGATTCAATCACTGCACGTTGTTTTTTATACTCTTCAATAAAACCTTCTTTACCAAGCTTTTGCATGACATATTTCATGCGAGCCCGAGCCCGACGTTTACGATCAGAGAATTTAAAGTGAATACGCATCAAGGCTTCACCCACCAAAAGAATTTCTGATTCTTCCACGAATTCTTCCAATAAAATGGCTTGTACTGGTTGCGAAGATAGTCCGCCCGCAGCCCAAACCTTAAAGCCAGCCTTGCCATCCTTATGCGTTGCTATAAAACCAATATCGTGCATGCCACCCAAACCACAATCGGTATCACAGCCAGAAAATGTTACTTTAAATTTACGCGGAAACTGCTGAGCCAATGGATGACGCAAGAAATATTCAGTGAACTTGCGAGCATGAATACTCACATCCGCATGTTCAGCCGGACATTTCCCTGCTAAAAAGCATGTCGTGACATTACGTACTGTATTACCACAGGCTTCACGCGAGGTTAAACCTGCACCATCCATTTTTCTCAAAAATGCTACAACATCATCAAGCGAAACAAAGTTTACTTGAATATCCTGACGCGTGGTAATATGCACCACCTTTTCAGGGGCTTCTTTTAACGTACCATCTGTTGGCAAGCAACCACCATAAGACTCTGCACAATCACCCAGCACTTCAAGCTGTTCAGGAGTCAAATTGCCACCTGGCAATTTAACGCGAATCATCTGCACGCCTTCTTGACGCTGGCCATACACACCCATCTGCAAACGAAATGGGGTAAACCGCTCTTCAGCCATGCTTCCCGCTTTAAAAGCCTTGTAACCAGCTTCAAATTCATCAACGTCTGCTGTTTGTGCAAAATCAAATGTAGTCATATTCTTTAACCTCTATTTACCACAGAGGTACAAAGGCACAGAGGGAAAAATACATATTTAAACTTTCTCTGTGGCTCTGTGACCCTATGATTAAAAATATTTATTCGCCGAATTTTAATTCGCAGGCTTGCTCATATGTCACCAAATCCGTGATCGTGGGATTTTCACCACACAATGGGCAACCTGGATCTTTACGCAATTTCAACTTCTTCCATTCCATACGCAAGGCATCAAACAGCATTAATTTACCCGACAATGAGTCACCAATACCAAGAATTTCTTTCACTGCTTCCACTGCTTGAATCGTGCCCACAGCACCCGCCAAAGCACCCAAAATACCAGCTTCCGAACATGAAGGAACCAAGCCTGTTGGAGGCGGCTCTGGATACAAACAACGGTAACAAGGCCCTTCTTTATGAACATGCGGTTTGTAGGTCGCTACTTGCCCTTCAAAGCGGAACATTGCCCCAGAAATCAATGTTTTTTTCTCAAAATAACATGCATCATTCACCAAAAATCGCGTTGGAAAGTTATCACAACCATCAATAATCAAATCATATTCACGAATAATCTCACGAATATTATCTTCAGTAACAAAATAGTTATAGGTGTTCACTTTCACATCAGGGTTCAGCTCTTGCATGGTCTGCTTAGCAGACTCCACTTTCGGTGAACCTATACGGTTTTGATTATGAATAATTTGACGCTGTAAATTTGATAAATCCACCACATCAGCATCGGCAATACCAATCGTACCCACACCTGCTGCCGCCAAATAATAGGCCACTGGCGAACCCAAGCCGCCTGCACCAATCATAAATACTTTTGCATTCAAGAGCTTTGATTGCCCTTCCGCGCCAACCTCTGGCAAAATAATATGGCGTGAATAACGCTCAATTTGCTCTTCTGTAAAATCAATCATGTTTTATAACCTCAATAGCACCACCGAGGCACAAAGGCACAGAAAAAACGTTATAACAGTTCTTTCGTGCTTCGTGTCTTCGTGGTTTAAAAAACTAAACTTCGATACCTTTGAATAAATCTGTAGACATATAACGCTCTGCCATTGATGGCAAAATCACTACAATACGTTTGCCTTTCATTTCATCTTTGGCTGCAACCTTTAAAGCCGCAGATACCGCAGCACCAGAGGAGATGCCGCCTGGAATACCCTCTTCTTCTGCCAAACGTTGTGCCATTGCAAACGCATCATCATTGCTAACCTTTTCCACATCATCAATGGTGTCGATATTCAGGTTTTTCGGTATAAAACCTGCACCAATACCCTGAATTTTATGCGGCCCAGGCTCACCACCTGAAAGAATCGGAGAGTCCGTAGGTTCCACAGCAAATGTTTTGAAATTTGCATTGCGCGACTTAAGCACCTCTGAAACACCCGTAATCGTACCGCCCGTTCCAACACCAGCCACCAATGCATCCACCTTGCCATCACAATCAGCCCAAATCTCTTCAGCCGTTGTTTTACGATGCACCTCAGGGTTGGCAGGATTTTCAAACTGTTGCGGCATGAAACCACCAGTTGTTTTCTCAACCAACTCTGTCGCTTTGGAAATCGCACCTTTCATCCCCAACTCAGCAGGCGTCAAAACCAACTCAGCACCCAAAAGCTTGAGCAATTTACGGCGCTCCAAGCTCATGGACTCAGGCATGGTAAGAATACAACTGTAACCTTTAGAGCGTGCAATAAATGCCAACGCAATACCTGTATTACCTGAGGTTGGTTCAATAATAACCCCGCCTTCTTTAAGCAATCCATCACGCTCTGCCGCTTCAATCATGGCCTTTCCAATACGATCTTTAACGGAGTTTAAAGGATTGTAAAATTCACATTTCACAAGGATTTCAGCATCTAAATCTGCGCCTATGCGATTCAAGCGAATTAACGGTGTGTGTCCAATAGTCTCTGAAGCATTATTATAAATAGCCATATCAGCCCTCAATCACATTTTGTTCAATAGGTTCAACATGCACGCCTGTCTGTGCTTCAAGCCATTTTATAGCGCCCTCAACGACCTCTGTTTTACCTTCAAGCTCCAAACCAACCAAGCCCATATCTTCTTTTACTTCCGCCGTACGGATATTGGTGATGACATCAAATTCTTTTGCCAATTGCCAAATCACAGGCTTGGTCACGGTGTTTTTATCAAAATTCAAATAAACACGTAATTTCATATTAAGCTCCTTTAGAAAATAAAAATATTTATTCGCGAGCAAGGCATAGGCATGAAATACTGTCCTTTCCATAACGTCGCTACTGGAAAAAATAAATTATTTCCCGCCTGCGATTGCTGGAACGATCGATATTTCATCGCCATCTTTCAACTCGGTATCTCTACCATTCAAAAAACGCACATCTTCATCATTCAAATAAACGTTCACAAAACGACGAATCTCGCCATTTTCATCGCACAAACGCTCTTTCAAGCCTGCATGTGCCGCTTCAAGATTATCAATCATTGCACCAATAGTTGCAGCTTCAATCGATACTTCATCAGCACCATCTGTGAGTTTACGCAAAGGCGTTGGGATACGTACAGTTACAGTCATTTTATTCTCCTATTTTGCATTTCTTACTTTCTAAAATTCGCTTAAAATTTACTTAGCTTACCGTGTTTTGTTTGAATACTAGGCTAAGGCGCGGA
>JAUZQS010000330.1 GCA_030950875.1 Mariprofundaceae bacterium
CCCACCCCGGCGAGCGCTGTACCATTACTCAAATCTCTGAATATTTTAATGTATCACGTAATCACATGGTGAAGGTAGTGCATAATCTAGCGCAACTGAAATTCATCCATACCATTCGCGGCAAATCTGGCGGTATGCTCTTGGCCAAAAAGCCAGAAGACATCAATATTGGCGATATCGTGCGTCTCGTTGAACCCCATATGAATCTATTGGAGTGCTTTAACGTCAGCACCAATTCCTGTCCAATCATCAACCAATGTAGCTTAAAAGGTATATTATACAAGGCACGCAAAGGATTCATGGACGTACTCAAAGACTACACCCTATCCGACATCCTTCCGGCAGATGGATTGCCTGAAGATCCCAGTGAAATTGACAAAATTTTATCCTAACCTATTAAATTAATTGCTACATTGGCACACGGTCAAGTATTCTTTGGCGATGTCAGCAAAAGCTTCTTCACCAATATCTACTTTAAGCTACTCAGATCATCCCCTGATTTGCCCGATTTCTGCGTCAAAAACACTCAAGTGCAGGAAACTCTCCTTGAACTCAAACAAATCAGGGGCGACCTGAGCAGTTACAGCCAATTTTGGGTGGGGTGCTGAGTAGTTACACGTTATGAAGTGCTGTGATTACCTGTATATTGATGGCTGTTCGTGTATTCTTTGCGTATCAGATGCATGGGAGAAGGGATGAAAACGCAGGGATTGAATAATGATAATGTCAATGAAGCTCTTTTGGCATTGGTTGGGGCATTGGAAGCTCGGGATCTCTATTCTAAAGACCATTCCATGCGTGTGGCACAATTCGTTCAATATTTAACAGCGCAATTTAGAATCTCCGACCAACAGAAAAAAACCATGTATAATGCTGCTTTATTGCATGATATTGGTGTAGTTAGTATTCCCGATGCAGTTTTGCTTAAAAAGGGACGTTTATCGCCGGATGAACGGCAATGTATTCAGCAGGCACCACGGGTTGCCGCCAAGATTCTTGCTTCGATCACATCACTGAGCGAAGAGCGTGAAATGATTTTGCATCATGGTGAACGTTGGGATGGTCATGGTTATCCAGATCAACTGCAAGGTGAACAAATTCCTGAAGGCTCTCGTTTTATTGCGGTTGCCAAAGCTATTGATGCAATGACCAAGAACAGAGCCTACCGTCGAGCCCGCCCTTTATCGTATTGCCTTGAACAGTTGAAAGAAAATGCCGGCAGCCAATTTGACCCAAAAATTGCTGAAGTTGCGGCACGTATTCTGTGTAAAGTCATGCGGCCTGATGATGCATAAATACATCCCTATGACGATGACATGGGTAATTTGAACACTTCGAATCACAAGGCTTCGCATAACTGGGTGCTGTACAGTTATTTAATGTTATTGGCTTGGCTTCCTCTGCCATTGGGAAGTAAGCTTGTATGGGCAATATCTATTGCTGAAGTCTGGTGTTATCTGATTGCAATCATGGTGCTTGTGTTGTGGGTTCGGCATCCGCATGGGCTACCAAAGTCATTGGTAAACGCCAAGTTTGCATGTGCGTTGCTAGTCTTGAATCTATTGTGGTTGTTGGTGCAGTGTGTGCCATTGCCATTATCATGGTTGGATATTCTTTCGCCCCATGCCAGTGCTTTGTATGCTCAAATGCAGGTAGAATATGGTACTATTTCACTCGATACTGAAGCAACACATTATCAGTTTCAAACAGCAGTTTATCTTTTTACATTCTTTTGTTTAACCCTGTATCTCATTGATTCACGCCAGAAATTGAGATGGCTGGTCTATACAGTGTTGGCTAGTGCGCTTGCGCAAGCCCTATATGGGTCGTTCATGATATTGAATGGTATGGAGTATTCCTTTTTTATTAGCAAGGCGGCATTGCATTCCCATATTGGCTCTGCCACCGGCACATTTACCAATCGTGATCATTTGGCAGGTTATCTCGAAATGGCGCTTGCGTTGGGGGTGGGATATATGCTCACGATGCTTTCGGGAAGCAAAGCATCGCAAAACTGGAAGCAACGTATTCGCAATATCACTGAATTGCTGCTTGGCCCGAAGGCACGCTTGCGTCTTGTATTGATATTGCTTTGTTTGGGGCTTGTTTTAACCCATTCGCGTGGCGGTAATCTTGCGTTTTTCAGTAGCCTGGGAATTGCTGGTGTTATCTTCTTGTTGCTAGCACGAGAAAAGCCTCGTGCTACGATTGTATTTTTGAGCAGTTTGATCGTGTTGGATATTATTATCATTGGCTCATGGGTTGGACTTTCCAAAGTGATGACGCGTTTGGAGAAGACCTCAATGTTAACAGAACAGCGTGATGATGCTTATCTGGCAACTTATCCGATGATCCAGGATTATGTCATCAGTGGTGTTGGAGCCGGTAATTATTTTAGTACTTTCCCCATGTATAAAACACCACAACTCGCAGGTTACTGGAATCATGCCCATAATGATTATTTGGAAATCATGGCAGAACAAGGTGTGATTGGCTTTTCTCTGTTGGCCGGGGTAGTGCTTTGGTCGATGTGGATTGCGATGAAAGTATTTCGAGAGCTAAGTTCAACCTTTGCTTTGGGTATGAGTTTTGCATCACTGATGGGTACTATTGCGATTCTTATTCATTCTGCTGTGGATTTTAATCTTCAGATATTGGCCAATAGCAGTACGTTCATGGTGATTTTGGCCATTCCTTTTATATGTTATTCACACCAGTTACGTCAGAGGTCTGTCCGAGAGTAACTACTCAGGTCATCCCCTGATTTGCCCGATTTCTGCGTCAAAAATACTCAAGTGCAGGAGCACACTACGTATTTTTTCCTTGAACTCGAACAAATCAGGGGCGACCTGAGCAGTTACAGCTGTTTTTTGGCGGGGTGCTGAGTAGTTACGTCCGAGAATAGAAAGACCTGCTATCCCCCCACTCATCCGGCTTCTGCGTCAAAAGCACTCATATTCAGGAGCACACTACGCCATCTTTCTTAACGATACGGGGTGTTGCCATAGCTTGGATATTACTGATCCTACGCATTGGATATCGCCACTTGTCCAAAATTGTATAGGCTCAATGGTTTTGGATGGTGTGCGTAAATGGTGCAGATTAAGCTGTCTTTCCAACTCACAGGAAATGGCATGACCACTATCAATGATGGTGATGTGTTCGCCAATAATATCCCGTATTAATGGGATAACAAAGGGATAATGGGTGCAACCCAAAACCAAGGTATCAATGCCTTGTTGCAATAACGGCTGCAAAAAGCCTTTGAGCATTTCATAGACCACTGTATTGTTTACCGTATTGCCTGCTTCAATGCTCTCCACCAAGCCTGGGCAGGGCTGCACAATCATATTGATATGTGTGCCAAAGCGCTGCTTCAATTGATTAAACTTTTCACTATTCGCTGTGCCATTGGTTACCAGAACACCTATCACACCTGTTTGACTGCGGATTACGGCGGGTTTTATCGCAGGTTCCATGCCGATGATCGGGTAGGAGTATTTCTTCCGAAGGTGATGTATAGATACTGCAGTTGCTGTGTTGCATGCCAGAACAATGGCTTTGCAATGGTGTTTGGTGAAAAAATCTGCAATGTGCAAACAACGATCTTCTATAATGCTGGGGGGTTTGCAGCCATAAGGCATGAAAGCCGAGTCTGCAAGATATACCAAAGGCTCATTTGGCAAGCGTGCATGAATATGCTTCAACACAGATAAACCACCTATACCTGAATCAAATACACCTATGATCTGCTTGCTTGGTTGCATCATGCGCGCATATCAATCGCTTTTTTTGGGGTTGCTCACGTGCACAACAGACACCCACTTGCCACCATGCTTGATTTTCAAACGTTTTTTGATTTGTAAGCCCAAGGCTTTTTCACAGCTTTTATCGGCCACAATCACGGCCATTGACCAGCCTGGAAACTCTCTTTTAAACACGTTAGCAAGGCTTGCATACAACCCTTCTGCATCCCCTTTCACCCGATCTCCATAGGGTGGGTTACAGACAATCAGACCCGGGACCGACACCGCTGTAGGGCAACGCAATCGACGCACATCCAGCAACGCAAACTGCACCATATCATCCACTTCAGCCTGTTTTGCATTGGCTTTGGCTTGTTCGAGAATCGCGGCATTCAGCTCTGTAGCAAAAATCTGCACATCATGCCCATCCACACTCATCTGTTTTACTTTATCCAAGGCCCGTTGCCAACGTTTTTGCTTGAAGGATGGCCAGCGCACAAAAGGAAAATCATGCTTCAAACCCGCCGCATGTTTGCTTGCCATGCAAGCAGCTTCAATAGCAAAGGTCGCAGATCCACACATAGGAGTCAGCAAGGGCTGATCCGGCTGCCAGTCCATCCAACGCAAGATAGCAGCAGCAATGGTTTCACGCACCGGCGCTTTACCTGAATGCAAACGGTAACCTCGCCTATCCAAGCGATCACCGGAAACATCCAAGCTGATGGTGCATTGGTTGTTGTCGATACGTAATAATATCTGTTGCAAATGCGCAGTTTCCGAGCATGTAAAACCTATTTTATCCCGCACTGCATCAACAATAGCCTGCTCAGCACGACCAGAATGCATCAACTTCGAACCGCTGCACGATGCCCGCACGCTCACCGCCACATCATCTCCAATATAGCTTGCCCATGCCACTTTTTTGGCTTTATTATACAGCTCCGGAAAGGATAAGGCGCGAAAACTGGCCAATCGAATCACGATTCTAGTGATTGTTCGACTGCGCAAATTGATGCGAAACAATCCATCCATAGTAGAGCTAAATGCAATACCGCCATCACCCATATGTAGATCATGTGCAGCCAATTCTTTTAATTCATCAGCAGCAATACCTTCAAGCCCAGGTACAACTACAGCGTAACAATTTAAATTTCCCATGAACGCAGACTATCATCAGCTTTGCTACTGTCAGCAGGCTTTGCTAGCTTGCCCACTTGCAGACACCAATAATCTCCTTTTACTTGGAGAACCAAGGAACGATATTCATGTCTTTTGAACTTCAACCCATGATGATTTCAGGCAAAGAAGTATTGCCATTGATTGAAGGCGGCAAAGGAGTTGCAATCTCAACCGGCGAAAGCTCTGGCGCATGGGCCGCCGCCGGTGGCATAGGCAC
>JAUZQS010000331.1 GCA_030950875.1 Mariprofundaceae bacterium
GATTCCCAATACAAGCGCTTGGGAATGACGTTTTTTAGAGCTAAGTTGGGCGTTTTGTAACTGTTCAGATTGCAGCTGATTTGCCCGATATCAAGGCGAAAAAACGGAGCGTACGCATGTACGTGAGTATTTTTCAACGCCTATATTGGGTGAATCAGTAGCGAGCTGAATAGTTACATTATTTTTTTCTTGTATGATGAACAATAATACCCTAAAGTGCGCCGCCTTTGACGGAGGTTATGTAATGGCAAAGCGTTGTGAAGTATGCGGAAAAGGTCCAATGAGCGGCAATAATGTGAGTCACGCTCACAATACGACTCGTCGTCGTTTTTTACCTAACCTGAAAAGTGTTCGTGCACTGATTTCTGGTCAAGTTAAGAAGATTCGTGTTTGTACACGTTGCCTACGTTCTGGAAAGGTTGCAAAAGCAGCTTAAACCATCTCTTTTTCTTAAAAGGCACCCTTTCGGGGGTGCCTTTTTTATGCTCTTAAAACTAACCCGCATTATTCTCAAATACAGGCTAAATTCAGCATCAAAGCTTCGCAATCAGATCCATTTCCACCTTTGCCCCTAAAGGCAATGCAGCAACCGCAACCGTTGCACGCGCGGGGCGATGTTCACCCAACCACGCTGCATAAATAGTGTTCACAAGTGGAAAATCATCCATGTCCACCAAAAAGATATTCACTTTTAAAATATCATCTATGCCAGACCCTGCTTCTTGCAATACCGCAGTAAGATTTTTTGTTACCTGCATGGCTTGTGCTTCAACATCTTCACCAACCATTTTTCCAAGTTTTGGGTCAAGCCCAATCTGACCTGATGCATATAAGATACCTGCATATGCGATTGCCTGACTATATGGCCCAACTGCCTTGGGTGCAGACTCTGAATGAATCACCTTAATACTCATGAATTCTTTCCTTTTATTTTACTTTTTGACTTAAACAATGAACGACGACCCTTCGCCACCATACCTCGCAATACATCAGCGATGCCATGCGTATAATTTTCCCCTAAACCAACTTGGTTTTGTCGCTTAACCGTTACAACACCATCCAAGGCTTTAAGCACCTTCAAGACAGTTGCTAAATGTTTGCGATCATGAACACTGACAAGAATACGCAACACCGTTATTTCACCCGCACGCTGATCCAGCTTTAAATCATCAATATTGGCGTCGGCTTTAGCAATGCAAGCAGATACCTTAGCCAACATGCCGCGACGATTTTCTGCACGCACTTCAATGCCTGTAGGATATAATAAATCATCATCGGCTTGCCAATCTACTTCCAGCCAGCGATAGCGAGCCAACGACGATAGTTCCTTACAATCACGGTAATGTAATTCCATACCTTTATCCGTCACAACACGTCCCAACACAGAATCGCCAGGAATCGGATAGCAGCAATTGCCACCATACATATAACTTGCTCGCATACGTTTCAATTTAACATGTGAAACATCGACATCATCAAGCTGTTTCAACAGCATATCCAATGATAAATCGCCCCTACCTAGTTTTTCTTGCAAACTCTCAAGATCATCACACTGCAATGCCTGTAAAAGCTCTCTAGGCGGATCACCTATTAACACTTCATTGAGAACGTCCATACCAATATGAATACTCGTTTCACGCTCTTGGCGACGGTAATACTGGCGAATCGCCTGACGCGCCTTGGGTGTTTTGACATATTTCAACCATTGGCTACTAGGCTCCTGATCAGGGCTGGTTAGGATTTCAATCTGATCGCCATTATGCAATTTAGCCTGAAAATCTCGCATTTCGCCATTAATGCGCACACCAATACTATGGTGACCAATATCTGTATGCACAGCATAGGCAAAATCCAGAGGACGCGCGCCACGTGGCAACGCATAAATATCGCCATCTCGGCTAAATACATATACCTCCTGCACAAATAAATCGAGACGCACACTCTCCATCAATTCATTGGGGTTCGCTGCTTCCTGCAATAATTCAGTCAACTGACTTAGCCATAAGAATTCACGTTGGCTAAGCGCATCAGTATCACCGTCTTTATACAACCAATGTGCAGCTACACCATCTTCTGCATGACGATGCATCGATTCAGCACGAATTTGCACTTCAATACGGTGGTTTTCAGGACCAATCACTGATGTATGTAGCGATTGATAACCATTGGGTTTTGGTAAGGCAATGTAATCTTTAAAACGCCCAGGAACAGGCCTGTATAAACTATGAATGATGCCCAAGGCCTGATAACAGGATGCTGCATCCTTCACAATCAGGCGGAAAGCAACAATGTCATAAATTTCTTCAAAATCAATATGCTTGCGTTGCATTTTTTGATGCAGGCTATACAAATGCTTCATTCGACCTTGTACGGTCGCTTCCAAGCCTTGGCGGCTCAACGCTTCTTGCAATAAACCTTCTAGGTTAGCTTGCGTTTGTTGTAAAAAATCCAGCTTATCTTTCAACTTACCTTTGACTAACGCATAGCCTTCCGGATCAATATATGAAAAAGCGATGTCTTCCATTTCCTGCTTAATCCAGTGAATACCTAGACGATGCGCCAATGGTGCGTGAATCTGTATCGTTTCTTCTGATATTCTCCGCGCCTTTTCCTTAGAAACAAAACCAAGTGTGCGCATATTGTGCATACGATCAGCCAGCTTCACGAGTAAAACCCGTAAATCTTTGGCTGTTGCAAGAATCATTTTTCGGAAATTTTCAGCCTGTTTATGTTCAGAGGAATTAAAATGGATCTTACCAATTTTGGTAACCCCATCAACCAACTTGGCAATATCCTCACCAAAGCGCTCTCGAATATCATCGAGACCAATATGTGTATCTTCCACCGTGTCATGCAGCAGACCTGTTACAACAGTTGCCACATCCAATTTGAGGCTGGCTAGAATATCCGCCACTGCCAATGGGTGGGTAATATACAATTCACCCGAACTACGCCGTTGCTCGGCATGCGCCTGTGCAGCAAAAACATAGGCGCGATTAAGCAATTCAACATCAGCCTTCGAACCATAATGACTGACCTTTTCTGTAATTTCAAAAATACGGCTCATAGCTGTCTAATGGCTAACAAGCATAAGAAACAAGCCCCGCATCAAAACTTTATTTGAGTTCTTCTTCCTCATCAGCACCTTGCAAACGAAGGCGTTCCTGCTCATCCATATCAAACAATAGTTCCCATGAAACATGACCTTCACCCATTTCACGCAACGCCTGAACAGCAGGCTTATGCCCTGCATCATCCAAAAGCAAAGGTAAGCCATTCAAAACCTGGCGAGCACGTTTGGATGCCAAAACAACCATTTCAAAACGGTTAGGATAATAACGAACACAATCTTCTACAGTCACACGAGCCATAACAAAAACCTCTTTAGAAATAAATCAAACACAATATTTTGCCGAGCATACCAAGACAAATACAAATGTCACTCGAATGGTCATCGAAATACTATTTTGCAACCAACAACCGTAAGGTCTGCAAAGCCTTATCAAAATCATCATTCACCACCTGATAATGAGCTTCAGCAGCATGACTCATTTCAGCTTCAGCAGCTGCAACCCTTCGTTCGATTACCAAAGCATCATCCTGACCGCGTGCCATTAGGCGCTCTCGAAGCGATTCAATGGAAGGCGGAAGAATAAATATTCGCATAAGATCGGGCATTTTTTCAGCTACTTGTGCCGCTCCCTGCCAATCAATTTCCAGCAACACATCATCACCCTTCTGCAACACCGAAAGCACATCTGATTGACGCGTTCCATAAAAATGGTCATGCACTTTTGCCCATTCCAAAAATGCTCCTGCACCTTTCTGTTTTTCAAAGTCCTCAATGTCCAGAAAATGATATTCACAACCATCTTTCTCACCCAAGCGAGGCGCACGTGTTGTACAGGAAATTGACAGTTTAAGCTTAGGGCAATCTTTTAAAAGTGCCGTGCACAAGCTTGATTTACCTGCCCCTGAAGGCCCTGACACCACAAACAGCCGGCTCATGATACTTTACCCGTTAGCCTTTTATATTTCTGCATCAATTCATCAGCACTTTCTTCATGATTTGGGTCTTTCGGAATACAATCAACAGGGCAAATCATCACACATTGTGGCTCGTCATAGTGTCCCACACATTCCGTGCATAAATTTGCATCAATCTCATAAATTTCTTCACCCTCATAAATAGCATCATTCGGGCATTCAGGCTCACATACAGCGCAATTGATGCAATCATCAGTAATCAATAATGCCATTAGCTTCCATTCA
>JAUZQS010000332.1 GCA_030950875.1 Mariprofundaceae bacterium
TTGGCAATTTTACAGTTGGCAAGCTCTCCAGATAGTTTTAAACCTTTAAATTTAAGAATAAGTGATGCTCCTGTAGGGACAGAGGTTATTGCAATTGGCACGCCTAATCAATTGGGGTTACAAAACACTTTAACAACAGGTGTCGTTAGTGGGCTTCGCACAGAAAAAATTGGCAAGTCATATCAAAATTATTCTAGAGAAGTGTATCAGACTAATGCGGCTATTAACCCTGGGAACAGTGGAGGGCCTTTAATTGATGAAAAGGGGCTAGTCATTGGAATTAATACTTTTATAATTAGAGGGAACAACGAAGGGCTTAATTTTGCTGTACATGCAAAACACTTAGCAGCGTTATTAATGAAAGCAAATATCAGTGCTTCTAACTTTGGTAGGCGTTATAAAAAACAAGTGAAACATATTCACCAAACAAAAGATCTTCCTACTGGTTCTTACGATAAATTAAAACACGCGTTACAAAAAGAAGCCTTAAAAAAACGTAAAGTAGTTGTTCAAGCGGATGTTAAAAATGATATGAATACAACACCTAAAACAGTAAGCCCTAGTAATAAAAGGCCTCTTAGGTATATTTTTAACGCGATAGATCGTGGAGATATCAGTACTGTCAGAAATGAAATAAAGTTAGGAACAGGCATTAATAGCAGATATCAAGGCTATACGTTGTTAATGTACGCTGCGATTAAAGGTAAAAGTGAGGTTGTTAATCTTCTGTTATCACTGGGAGCGTCTTCATTAAAGACCCGTTTGGATGGTAAAACTGCATTAATGTTTGCTGCTATATATAAAGAAGAAGCTGCCGTTAAGGCCTTACTTTCAACTAAGAATGATGCTTACGTAAGGGATAATCAGGGGCGAACTGCCTTGATGTATGCCGCGCAGTCTGGTTCTTTGGGAATAATAAAACTACTGATACTATCGGGCAGTAACCTTGCATTGAAAGATAATATGGGTAACACGGCAGAGGCGCTTGCTGACATATATCAACATCAAGATATTTCTGTATATTTATACAAAGTTAGGCTTGGGTATTAATATGGCATCATTGTCACTCTAAGAGAATATGATTTATTTTACAGTATATGACATAAAAGGCACAGCAATATTGCCTGATACAGTGACACTGACCTTTCCTTTACCTGTATTGAGGTGAGCGGGACTGCTCACGGCTTTGCTCATCATTTCCATGGCTTGTCGCATGGGGTAAACGGGCTGCCGTTGGCTTGTTTGCAACTGCACAATGCGGAAAGATGTTGCTTCCAAGGCTTTGGCAAGGCTATTGGCTTTATGACGAAAGGCTTGGATTGCTTGTAAACGCAAACTTTTTTGCGTTTGTTTCAACGCGACATCTGAAATTCGAAAGCTTAAATGATTGAGATGTGCCCCAGCTTTTTCAATACCATCAACCCAGTCAGGCACCGCATCAAGGTGCTTACTAATAAGCTGTTCTACTTGCACCAAGCGCCAACCATCACGAACTTGTTTATTATTTAATTTATCATATCGCCAAAGCATTTCCATGCGGCGGCTCAACGTGGTTTGGTTGATATCTTTTACGTCCTTTAACTGTTGGTGAATAAAATGGCTCATACCATTGACTTTTTTTCGTAGGGAATTGGCATGTGTGCCTATGGCTTCCATACGATAATTCACCACTACTTCATCGTTGGGCAGGGTTATACTGGCTGTCGCGGATAAACTTATGCGGGTTTCTTTTTTTGCATTTTCTTCGGCCCAAGCAGGGGTTACAAAAATAAGAGAAAGTATTATAAGGTATTTCATAGCTTTAAGCATGGAATACAATAAGTGATTCAGCAAGTTCTTATTCAGGAATAGCTGACATATCGACACTAACAATGCGCGACACACCCGGCTCTGGCATGGAAACACCAATCAATTGATCGGCCTTTTGCATGGTGATTTTATTATGACTGATAGCCAAGAACTGCACATCTTTACAAAACTCAGTAATCATATCTGCAAAACGCTCTACATTGGCATCATCCAATGGTGCATCGACTTCATCGAGAATACAGAATGGCGCAGGGTTGATACGGAAGATCGAAAACACCAAAGCAACGGCAGTGAGCGCTTTTTCCCCACCTGAAAGCAACGTGATGTCTTGCAAGCATTTACCCGGAGGCTGAGCAATCACTTCCACACCAGCGGTGAGCACATCATCAGAATCTAGTTTCAGCTCTGCACGACCGCCACCAAATAAACGCGGGAATGTTTGTTTGAAATAAGCATTGGTTTTATCAAAAGTATCTTGAAAACGTTGACGGGTGGTGCGGTCAATGCGCGTAATGGTGTCGTGCAAGGTGTTTAAACTGGCTTCTAAATCGGCAACTTGTTCAGCAAGAAACTGCTCGCGTTCTGAAGTCTGCTTGAACTCATCAATGGCCAATAAGTTTACAGGGCCAAAGCGTGATAAACGGTCTTCTAATTCGCGAGTATGGCGCAAAATATGCTCGATATCTTCATTGTTGAGGTTTTCATGTTTTAATAGTAATTGTTTGCTGGTGAGCTGACAGCGTTGTTCAATTTCATTACTTAAATCTTGCAACCGCGCCTGCTCACTGGCTTGGCGAATTTCAATCTGCTGCTTATTCTCACCTGCTTGTTGCACCTTTTTACGTGCGGCTTGTTCGTCGTGTTCATATTGATGCAACTGCTTTTGCAAGGCATGCCCTTGTTGCCGCATGTCGGTTAAATTACGATGTGCCGATTCAACGCTTTCATGGGCATGTTCCAGCTGCATATCAAGGTCTGCATGTGTCTGACTTGCGGCAATTTCAGCCTCGGTCTTGGCAAATTGCTGGGTATCTTGTTGTAGCCGTTGTTGGAGTTGGGACAGCTCTTGCTGCATACGTTTTTGATCGCGCTCAAGGCTTTGTATGGTTTG
>JAUZQS010000333.1 GCA_030950875.1 Mariprofundaceae bacterium
CATTGGCGTGAAGCCAGTTTCTAGTGAAGGCACGAAACGTTTGGTGCGTGCCGCGATTCAATATGCCATTGAGAACGAACAAAAATCAGTTACCTTGGTTCACAAGGGTAACATCATGAAATACACGGAAGGAGGCTTTCGGAACTGGGGTTATGAGGTTGCCAAAGAAGAATTTGGTGCGCTAGAAATTGATGGAGGCCCTTGGTGTGAATTGCCCAATGGTATCGTGATTAAAGATTGTATCGCGGACATTGCTTTGCAACAGGTGCTGACGCGTGCGCAAGAATTTGATGTGATTGCGACATTGAATCTTAATGGTGATTACCTTTCTGATGCATTGGCGGCACAAGTGGGTGGCATTGGTATTGCGCCAGGCGCAAATATTAATTATTTGACTGGGCATGCCATTTTTGAAGCAACCCATGGCACAGCACCAAAGTATGCTGGGAAAAACATGGTAAACCCTTCATCGATGACGCTTTCAGGCGCGATGATGTTGCGTTACATGGGCTGGGATAAAGCCGCCGACTTGATAGAAAAAGGCATCACAGGTGCCATTCGAGCTAGGACGGTAACGTATGATTTTGAACGTTTGATGGACGATGCTGTAAAGCTATCAACATCTGAGTTTGGCGATGCGGTGATTGATCACATGGATGATGCTGCGATTAGTGATGAAGAAGCAGATCAATATGATGCCTTGGCAGCAAAATTTAAGGAATTATTTGAATCAGGTGCCGAGAAGACCTCTGAAGTAGCACATGTTGCCATGGAAAAGGCGCGTGAACAGCTGACTCATGCGGGCGCATTTACTGAGGAACAAGGTAAAAAGTTAAAAGGTTTTCTTGAGCGTGATTTTGGGCAAATTGCTACAGGTGTTCGTGATGAGGCGAAGATTAAATTGAACCCCGCACGTTTGGGGCATGGTGCGTTGGCTTCTATTTCATCATTGTTACAGGCGGCAGGTACGGCACTGTCTGGTGCTGCAGTCAAAGCAGGGGCATCGTTATCTTGCCGATCTGGTGAGATTACCAGCGCAGGAACGCTGAAGTGTAAAGATTGTGGGCACGCTATGCATTTTAAGAAAACAGGGCGTATTCCACCATGCCCGAAATGCCATAAGACTGATTTTACCAAGGGTTATTGAGTATGGCAGTGTTTTTGCTTGCATAGAACTATGTTGTTTACGAGCCTTAAAGTACGAATCCTGATGATCATTTTGTCCATGGGGCTTGTGTCTATCATTGGGCTCGGCCAACTATCTGTATTAAAGGATAATCATCATTATATGGTGATGCTTTGCTTTACATTGAATGTTATGTTGGCTGTTTTATTGGCCGTTCTCTTGTTTAAACGAATCCTCTATCCAATTCGACAACTCATGCATATGGCTGATGATTTTAAAGATGGTGTATTGCATGAGCGTCTTGAATTTAATGAAAAAGATGAACTTGGTGCTCTTGGTTGTCGCTTTATTGAAATGACGGAGGACGTCGAGGCCCTTAATAAGGGTTTACTGGAGAGAGATGCACTGAATCGTGTTTATGTCTCTGCTTCCGCAGCATTATCCGCATCGAATGATAGGGAAATGGGGTTATCTGAGGTGTTGGCGACACTAAGCATCCATCTTCCTGTATTTGCTGGAGCTGTATGTTTACATTCTTCTACGGGTAGCAATCTTGTCTTGGTAGCTGTACATGAGCTGAATGATGATGCCGTGGTGCAACAGGACTTTTTAAAACATATATCGGCAGAATTAGATTCATTAAACCGTATCATGAGCTTAGAATATTTATCAGATGTTGAACTTTTTATGGAAGAAAAAACAGATGCGATACAAGCTGAGTGTGTCCTAATGGTTCCTATACTTTATAGGCAAGAGAAACTAGGGGCTTTGGTTTTAGCGTTACATCAGCAACTCAATCCCCAACAATTAGACTTTTTACATAAGCTGGTGGGATCGATGGCGATTTCTATCAAAGATATTGCCCGTTATGAGCAGTTAGAAACATTAAATTCTGAGCTTGAGAAGCATCGAAAACAGTTGCAACAAGAGCGTGATAATGCGGTGAAAAATTCAATTACAGATGGTCTAACACGTATTTATAATCGTGGGTATTTTGATTTAAGTCGAAAAGGCTTTGTTCAGCATGCTCGAAGACATTATGAATCCCTTTCATTGCTACTGATTGATATTGATTATTTCAAAGCCGTCAATGACACCTATGGGCATCCTTGTGGTGATGCAGTGTTGGTTCGAATTGCACAAGTGATGAAGAAAAGTTTGAGGGAAACAGATTTTGTTGCGCGTTATGGTGGCGAAGAATTTGTTTGTGTGTTGCCGCATGCCAATATGCTACAAGCACGGCAGGCCGCTGAAAAATTGCGCGTTGCGATTGCTTCGGAATGCTTTGATGAGATGAATGGGAAATCAGTTACCATTAGTATTGGTGTGAGTCCATTAAGAGATGGTGATTCAGAGCTTCAGGCTATGCTCGAACGCGCTGATAAAAGTTTATATCATGCCAAAGCAACAGGCCGTAATCGTGTTGTATGTGATACAGAGTTAGACAATAGAGTTTGATTAAATTCCGCCGCCATCATTAACACGGTCGCCAGAAAATACAGCAGTTGTTAAATATTTTTCTCCACCATCAGGGAAAATGGCTACGATTTCACCAGGAGCCCCTTTTTTGGCCAATGCTTCCCCAGTTTTTAGTGCTGCAGCCAAAGCGCAG
>JAUZQS010000334.1 GCA_030950875.1 Mariprofundaceae bacterium
CAATAATACGAGTGCACATAATACACTTGCTGGCCCTGCAACGGTTCAAGCACGGGGTGAATTGACTTTCCGGCAGCAAAAGCCACATCATTCCAACCCATATGAGGAATTTTAAAGCCGCGCTCGGGATGCGATTCCGGAAAATGTTTCACCGTGCCAGGAATAATATTTAACCCCTGATGCAAGCCAAATTCATGCGAGGCTGTCATCAACACCTGCATACCCAAACAAATACCTAAAAAAGGCATGCCTTGCTTGAGTTGTTCTGCAATCGCCACGTCCAAGCCTGTTTTCTTTAGAGCCGTCATACAATCACGAAACGCTCCCACACCAGGCAACACGACACGCTCATAATCCTTTAACGCATCGGCATCGTTGACCAACTCAACATTAGCGCCCACTTTTTCCAACGCTTTGGCAACAGAATGTAAATTTCCCATGCCATAATCAATCAATGCGAGCTTTGGCATGGGTTATAGCGAACCTTTGGTCGATGGAATACCAGTTTGGCGACTATCAAATTCAACAGCCATACGTAAAGCACGGCCAAATGCCTTGAATACTGTTTCAATAATATGATGATTATTAGCACCACGTAGATTATCAATATGTATGGTAATACGACCATGATTGCTTACCGCTTGGAAAAACTCTTTAAACAAATCAATATCAAAGCCACCCACTGTCTCTTTGGGGAAATCGATATGATACTCCAAGCCGGGACGACCTGAAAAATCTAGAACCACCCGCGATAATGCTTCATCAAGCGGAACATACGCATGACCATAACGCACAATACCTGACTTATCGCCCACCGCCTCGCGCAAGGCCTCACCCAAACAAATACCAATATCTTCAACCGTATGATGGTCATCAATTTCACGGTCACCCTTGGCGTTAACGGTTAAATCAATCAGGCCATGACGAGAGATTTGCTCCAACATATGATCCAAAAATGCAATCGATGAATTTAATTCAGCTTTACCACTACCATCCAAATCAAGACTTAATTTGATGGATGTTTCTTTGGTACTACGTTCAATCTGCGCCGTTCGCTTCACACTAAGACTCATACCATAACCTCTCGAAGCGCAACAAGTAGCGCATTATTTTCATCTTTACTACCAACTGTAATACGCAAACACTGACGCAACAAACCACCATGTGCATGCATATTCTTAATTAGAATACCGCCCGTTTTCAAAGCCTCAAACACGCTATCGGCATCTTTCACACGTATTAAAATAAAATTAGCCTGTGAAGGAAAGACTTCAACGCCATCCAAAGCCATCAAGGATGCCGTCATACGGTTTCGCTCAAAACAAATATCCCGCGCTTGCTTTTGAAACACATCACTATGCTGCAAGAAAAAACGTGCCGAGGCCTGTGTTAGACTGTTAATATTATATGGCATGCGCACCTTGTTTAAATCCGCGATAAACCCTGCCTCACCCAACAAATAGCCCAAGCGCAAACCTGCCCATCCAAGCTTAGAAAAGGTACGTAACACCACCACATTCGGTGCAATCAAATGTGTATGCGTACGTTCTGAAAAGGGCGCATATGCTTCATCAATCACCACCAAACCATTAAACCCTTTGGTGATTTTCACAATCGTTTCTTCTGGATAAAGATTACCCGTAGGGTTATTCGGGCATGCCAAAAATGCCATGATTGCCTTTTCACGCGCACACAGTTTCAAAAACTGATCTGCATCCAACGAAAAATCTTTTGCAAGCGGAACGCTTGCCACCGAACGCTTCAACCACCGTGAAATAAGCTCATACATTACAAATGTCGGTGCTGGCGTGACACAAACGCCAGGTTCATTGGCAAGCAACAACATTTGAATGATTTCATCTGAACCATTACCCAACAGCACTTGCTCTGCCTGCAAACCCTCTTGCTTGGCAATTTGCTCACGCAAGCCCTGCATATCCGCATCGGGGTAACGATTAATCTCAACCTGTGCCAACTCATTTACCCACGCTTCACGCAAATCATCAGGTAATGAAAATGGATTTTCCATGGCATCAAGTTTTATCAAGCCTGTCGAGTCAGGTACATGATAAGCCGCCAGTGCTTTAATATCTTTCCGAATCATTGAATATCCTTCAAACGAAGTTCCAAGGTTAAAGCATGCGCATGCAAACCTTCACAATGCGCCAAATGTACTGCTGCGGCACCAATATTCTTCACACCCTCGGATGTCGCACGAATCACACTACTACGTTTCTGAAAATCATATACACCCAACGGGCTAGAAAAACGTGCCGTACGATTGGTTGGCAACACATGGTTTGGCCCTGCCACATAATCACCCAATGCTTCTGGCACATAATGTCCCATAAAAATCGCCCCTGCGTGACGAATACGCGGCAATAAGGCATCGGGATCTTCCACGGCCAACTCCAAATGCTCTGGGGCAATAATATTCACAATTTCAGCTGCCTGCTCCAAGCTATCGGCAAGAATCAATGCGCCATGCGTCTCAACCGAAGCACGGGCAATAGCCTGCCTTGGCAGATTTTGCAGATGTTTCTCAATATGCTCAGCCACTTCATCCAACAAGGCTGCATCCGTCGATATCAAAATACTCTGAGCAGCTTCATCATGTTCAGCTTGTGATAAAAAATCCGCTCCCAACCACTCAGGGTTTCCACTATCCACAATCATGGCAATTTCAGATGGACCAGCAATCATATCGATACCACATGTGCCGAATACTTGGCGCTTCGCCGCTGCTACAAATTTATTGCCTGGGCCAACAATTTTATCCACCGCTGGAATGGTTTTTGTACCATAAGCTAGAGCCGCCACAGCTTGCGCTCCGCCCACAGCATAGCCTTCTTGCACACCTGAAATATAAGCAGCCGCCAACACCAAATCATTCATCTCACCCGCTGGCGTAGGCACAACCATGACAATGGTTTCAACGCCTGCCACATGGGCAGGCACAGCATTCATCAATACTGAAGATGGGTATGCGGCTTTACCACCAGGCACATACAAGCCAACTTTATCCAACGCTGTAATACGCTGACCAAGTGTCATGCCTGCAGCATCCGTGTATTCCCAATCTTCTTGCGTTTGATGCTCGTGGTAAGCGCGAATACGGTCTGTTGCCAACTGTAATGCGGCACGATCTTCATCTGATACACGCTGCCATGCAGCTTCCATATGTTCACGGCTAATCACCATGTTATCAGCACTACAGTCCCAACCATCAAATTTGGCTGTATACTCACAAAGAGCTTCATCACCACGTAACTTCACTTGCCCAAGAATATCCGCAACCAAGGCTTGAATATCCGCTCCAGTGTCTGTCTCTCTGCTTAATAGAGCATCCAATTGTGTATTAAAATCTGTCTGATTTGCATCAAGACGAAGAATATTGGCCATCAAAATCTCCTAAAGAGAACTACTTAAATTATACTAATGTTTCGCGGCGCTGAACAGCCTCACGAAGCTGTTCAATAATAGGTTTTATCAGAGAGCGTTTGATCGCTGCACTGGCAGGATTCACAATCAAACGACTCGAAATATCATAAAGCGTTGTTTCTTCAACCAAGCCATTAGCACGCAATGTGCTTCCTGTTTCCACGATATCAACAATGCGCTCAGCCATGCCGACCAAAGGTGCAAGCTCCATACCACCATAAAGATGAATAATTTCAGCCTGAATACCTTGTGATAAATAATACTGTTCCGCCAAGTTGTCATATTTGGTTGCCACACAAATGCGGCTTCCTGCTTTGGGTTTGCCTTGTTCAACAAGCTCTTTGGGACCACATACGCAAATACGGCAACAACCAATTTTCAAATCCAACGGTTCATACACATGTGGACGGTGCTCCAGCAATAAATCTCGTCCAGAAATGCCCATATCCGCTGCGCCCTGCTCAACATAAGTACAAACATCTGCAGCACGTATAATAAGAAAACGAACCTGAGTTCCGTCAATGACAGGGCCGTCCACCATAAGTTTACGTGTTGTCTGAACATCTTCAGAAGGCGTTAGGTTGGCATATGCCAGTAAGGGCAATGTTTGCTCAAGAATACGCCCTTTGGAAAGTGCTATTGTCAACATATCAGCCATAAAAATTCGGCACCTGTGGAATCATTTGCTCGCTGCTGCTATGACGCTCAATATTCGCCCCTAGCTTGCGTAATTTTTCTTCAATACGCTCATAACCACGGTCAATATGGTATACGCGCGAAATTTTAGTCTCACCTTCTGCTGCCAGTCCTGCAAGAACCAAACTCGCCGAAGCGCGTAAATCTGTTGCCATCACTTCTGCCCCCGAGAGTTTCTCAATACCTCGTACAATCGCCAAATGCCCATCAAGGCGAATATCCGCCCCCATACGCACCAACTCTTGCACATGCATAAACCGATTTTCGAAAATTGTTTCACTAATCGTACTTGTACCATCCGCCAAACACATCATTGCCATAAATTGGGCTTGTAAATCTGTTGGAAACCCAGGGTGCGGCATGGTACTTACATCGGTGGCACGCAAACGCGTCGGTGCGGCGCAACGAATCCAATCTTTACCTGTTTCAACCTCGCCACCACACACGCGAACCTGAGCAAGAAATGCCTCCAAATCTTGCGGCACACTGTTGGTAACAGTGACATCGCCACCCGTAATCAATCCCGCTGCCAAATAGGTCGCAGTCTCAATACGGTCTGGAATCGCTGTAATTTCACCACCAGAGATACTTTCAACACCCTGAATAACAATACGATGTGTGCCATCGCCTTCAATCTTTGCTCCTAAACTACGCAATGAATCCGCCAAATTCACCACCTCAGGTTCAGCAGCAGCATTTTCCATCACGGTTTCACCCTTGGCCAAGATAGCTGCCATCATCAAGTTTTCAGTCCCTGTTACCGTAACCTGATCAAAAACAATATGCGCACCATGCAAACCATTGGGCGCATCTGCTTCTATATAACCGTGCTCAACAGTAATCACCGCGCCCATCGCCTCAAGCCCTTTTAAATGCATATCAATGGGCCGCGCACCAATAGCACAGCCACCAGGAAGACTCACTTTGGCATGCCCAAAACGGGTTAATAGCGGACCCAAAACCAAGGCTGATGCCCGCATAGTTTTTACCAATTCATAAGGCGCAATGGGTTTATCAGCCCCTCGACTATCAATATGCAAGCGGGACTGATCATCAAACGTCACTTCCGCGCCTTGATGAGCAATCAACGTCATCATGGTGGTAATATCTTTCAAATGCGGAATACGACTATAGATAACAGGGCCGTCTGCCAAAATTGCGGCCGCCAACAATGGTAGCGCTGCATTTTTTGCACCACTGGCTTCCACCACACCTTTTAATGGCTTGCCGCCATGAATGATAATTGATTCCATAAGGGCGCGCACGCTAACGGTTGCTTGCATTGCTAACAATCATTTTACTCACAAACAAAATCACAAGAAGCGTTTGACATGCTGCACAGCCGTTATACACTGCGCCGCCCATCGAGCTTCGTCTTGTTTGGATTTGATTTGTTTTATCTATGGAGATCACCATGAGCACATGGACTGTCCGCCCTGGCGACATTGAACGGAAATGGTATATTGTTGACGCTCAGGATTTTATTCTGGGTCGCCTATCTACCGAAGTAGCAAAAATTTTGCGTGGCAAACACCGCCCACAATACACACCGCATGCAGATTGTGGTGATCATGTTATTGTGATTAACGCTGAAAAAATAAAAGTTACTGGCCGTAAAGAAGCACAGAAGACATATTATCGTCACTCGCAATATGCGGGCGGCTTGAAAAGCATTACGCTTGAAAAACAACGTGAGCGCTTCCCTGAACGCATCATTGAATTGGCTATAAAAGGTATGATGCCGAAGAATCCATTGGGTCGTTCTATGTTGAAAAAATTAAAAGTTTACGCGGGTAGCGATCACCCACACGCAGCTCAGCAGCCTGAAGCTCTGAAGCTGAACTAAGAGGTTATTAAAATGGCAGACAACTTTATCCGCGGCACTGGTCGTCGCAAACGCAGCATCGCGCGTGTAATGCTTAAATCTGGTTCTGGTCAGATTGAAGTAAATGGCCGCAGCATGGAAAACTATTTCCCGATTGAAATCATTCGTCAGGAAGCATTACGCCCATTGGCATTGACTGAAACCAGCGGCAGCGTTGATATTCGTATTAATGTACATGGCGGTGGCGTTTCAGGCCAAGCTGGTGCAATTCGTCATGGCATTGCTCGTGCTTTGCTTGAATATGATTCAGCATTCCGTCCGAAATTGAAAGAAGTCGGTTACTTAACACGTGATGCACGTAAAGTTGAACGTAAGAAGGCTGGTCTTAAAAAGGCTAGGCGCGCTCCACAGTTCTCCAAACGTTAATCGCGATTTATCGAAACTCTTTAAAAGGAAGGCTTCACAGCCTTCCTTTTTTATTTGCATTGCAAAACTATTCTTTCTTACCTACTTATTTCACTTTTATTCATGGCTAACCTATAATCCATACCATGGCCGATAATCACAACGATTCTTCAAATCAAGAAATATCACGCATAGAAAAGTCATTATCACGTTTTCTTATTTTTTCTATGTGCACACTCGCGCTTTATGCAGTGCTTAATGCCATGCTCGGCATCTATATACTAGCTATTATCCAATGCATGGTATTTATTACCCTGCCAGCATTATACATATGGCTCAAACGCGGCGGCTCCCAAATAATCATTAAACACGCTATTGGTTTGGCTACATTAACTATATTTGCACCTCTTTTATTTATGCCTTCTATTGATAGTACTGGTATCTATTGGATTTTTATTTACCCACTGGTGGCCTTTTTCTTCCTAGGTGTACGAACAGGCATGCAATGGACGGCCATCTATAGCATCACACTCTTAATTGCCTTGGGCTTAGCATCGTTAAAGGGCTTGCCTCTTTATTACACTTGGACTCAAATATCACTCAGCTTGCTTGAACTTCTACTTTGTAGCTTTATCAGTTATTTCTTCGTTTCTGATAACGAAAAAGCTGAAGCTCAACAACAAGCCCATGTATATTATTTAAAAAGCATTGATCGCATCGAACGCGCATTTCATAGTCAGCCAGAAACAGATAAAGGTATGAACCCTGCCCTGCAAAGCTTGATTGAGACTTTCCAAGCCAGCCATGCTTGCCTTACTCTCTTAAACAGTGCTGATCATATGGACAATCATTCCACGTCATTCGAATGCAGTACCGAGGGTGTTCGCAGTGTCTTAACATCTGAAAAATATCGTGATATTCTCCATAAAGATATGCAGGCACTCATACACACACTAAAACGTGATAAGCCTACATGTTATGATGATCACAACCTCTTCCCTGGCAACCTAGAAAACTTGCAATCACTTTCTATTCAATCACAAATGCTTATTACGCTACAGCCAAACAAAGAGCAAACATGGTTACTCACATTGCATCAATGTAACTACCCTCGACATTGGAATAAAGATGAACAACGTCTCTTCCAAGGCATTGCCCGTCGCATGGAAGATGCTCTGCAGCAAATATTACTTTATCAGAACATAAAGTTATCCACACAGAACTTACTCAAAGCCAAGCAAGAAGCAGAAGCCGCCAACCATGCTAAAAGTGAATTTCTATCTGTAATGAGCCATGAATTACGCACCCCTCTGCATGGCATTATTGGCCTGCAAGAATTGATTGCCAGTGATGCAAAATACCTAACAAGTGAGCAACTTGAGCACCTAACTTTGGCACGGCAGGCGGCGCGGTCTTTAAGTGATCTTGTAAATGACATTCTTAACTTATCCAAAGTTGAATCAGGCACAATCCAACTTAATCATAAAGAGCTTTCTCTAAAAGGTCTTCTGCTTGATGCTATTGCGCCCTTTGTTATTGCCTCCAGAAACAAACACCTTCCGATTCAATTACACTTTGAAGAAGCCCCTGAGTTTATTATTGGGGATGAGATTCGACTACGACAAATACTTATTAACATCATTGGAAATGCAGTTAAATTTACACAGCAAGGCCATATAAACATTCATATTAAACAGATAGCTCTACAATCGGACAATCATTTATTGTCATTCTCCATCAAAGATACTGGCATTGGTATATCCTCAGATATGCTTGAACATATTTTTGAGCCATTCCATCAAGAGGCCCAGTTGATGCAACATCAGCATACAGGAACAGGCCTTGGCACAACCATTGCCAAACGGTTTGTTGAATTAATGGATGGCCATATTTATGTAGATAGTGAATTAGGCGTTGGTAGCTGCTTTACATTTAATATTCCACTTGAGGCAGGTAAAGGCAACAATATCCACTGGAAGATTGATGCTAGTCAAATATCAATTCCAGCCTCCCCTTCTCCACAGACCAAAGAAAATACATCCATGTCCAACAAAATCCATATATTGCTTGCCGAAGATGACCCAATCGGTCAACGCATTGCAGCAAAACGACTTAGGCGTATGGGCATGCTCGTTGATATCGCTGAAGATGGTTTTACAGCATGGGTTAAATCGCAAACGGGCGAACATGATCTTTTATTAACCGATATTCGCATGCCTAAAATGGATGGCATCGAATTAACCCGCCGCATTCGTCAATATGAAAAAGAGCATAACAAACCGCGACTTCCAATTGTAGGTCTAAGCGCCCATGCTTTAGCTGAAGTCGAACAAGAATGTCTTAAAGAGGGTATGGATTCCTTTATGGCCAAACCGATTGATCCCGATAGCGTGTTAGCAAAGGTTCAAGAAATCATTAACCTTCATAAACAACTGCCACAAACTTAGGAAGTACACCCACCATGTCAGATAAATCTTCCCTAAACATCCTCCAAACAACCTTTGGCTACGAAGCATTTCGCCTCAATCAAGAAGCAATTATCAACAAGCTCATTACTGGAGAAAATAGCTTTGTATTGATGCCAACAGGCGGTGGAAAATCGTTATGCTATCAAATTCCTGCTTTGGCTCGCAATGGTATCGCGATCGTTGTATCACCACTTATTTCACTGATGAAAGATCAAGTCGATGCTCTGCAAGCCAATGGCGTTGCCGCAGCCTATTACAATTCATCACAAGACTCTCAACAAGCCAAGCAGGTGTTAGCCAAGCTGCATGCCCATGCAATAGATTTATTATATATTGCCCCAGAGCGTTTATTATCCGATGGTTTTCTTGAGCGTCTAAGCAATATCGATATTGCCCTGTTCGCTATTGATGAGGCGCATTGTGTGTCGCAATGGGGACACGATTTTCGACCTGATTATGCCCGTTTACACTTGCTTCGCCAACATTTTCCCAATATCCCGACTATTGCATTAACGGCCACGGCCGACCTTCAAACACGCAAGGATATTATCCATATTTTAGGGCTTGAGCATGCAACACAACATATCAGCAGCTTTGATCGCCCCAATATTCGCTACGATGTATTGGAAAAGCACCAGCCCTTTACACAACTCACCCATTTCTTAGAAAAACATGTCGATGAATCAGGTATTATTTATGCTTTAAGCCGCAAGCGTGTCGAACAAATTAGCGCGAAATTGCAAGCCAACGGGCTAAAAGCTTGTGCTTATCATGCTGGCATTGCAGCAAGCCAGCGCGAGCATGCACAACGTGCATTTTTGAAAGATGATATTAACATTATCGTGGCAACAGTTGCCTTTGGCATGGGCATAGACAAACCCAATGTGCGTTTTGTCGTGCATTATGATTTACCAAAGAGTATCGAAGGTTATTATCAAGAAACAGGGCGTGCTGGGCGTGATAATTTACCATCCGAGGCGCTGCTACTCTCGGGTACACAAGATATGGTCATGGCTCGTCGGTTAATTGAACAAAACAGTAACGAGCAACAGAAGCGTATCGAACTGCATAAGCTCAATGCCATGATAAGCTTTTCAGAGGCGACCTCATGCCGCCGTAAAATCTTACTGCATTATTTTGATGAATCCATGCAAGATGATTGTGGAAACTGTGATGTTTGCTTGAACCCACCAGAAAAATTTGATGCCACAAAAGATGCACAAAAAGCCTTATCGTGCGTTTATCGTTTAAACCAAAGCTTTGGCATAAAATATGTCATTGATGTATTACGCGGCATGGATAATGAACGCATTCGCTCACGCCGCCATGAACAGCTTTCCACCTATGGCATTGGCGCAGAGTACTCTGAAGAAGTATGGGGTTCTATTTTCCGCCAACTCATTCACCGTGGCTTCTTATTCCAAGATATTGCCAACTATTCTATCCTTAAACTAACCCCAAAGGCTCGGCCATTATTACGCGGCGAGCAAAGCCTTGAGCTTGCCAAGCCTCATATACGTCAAAAGAGCAAAAAGAACAAAGTTGAAGCCAAAAAGAAGGCTGCCAATCATGCACCTTATAATCAGGATTTATTCGAAAAACTTCGCGTCTTACGCAAAAAAATCGCTTCCGAATTGGATGTCCCACCTTATATTATCTTTGGTGATGCCACCCTTATCCATATGGCACAACTCAAACCCAGCAACAACGAAGAAATGTTAGCAGTCAATGGTGTTGGTGAAGTCAAACTAGAGCGTTTTGGCACTGTTTTTTTGGATTGCCTGCGCAGTTAAATGCCATCCCCACCAAGAAAATCTTCGACCTTCTTATGCTCCTTACGCATCTCTCGACTCAAACGTGAACCTTTTGGGCTATCATCTTTCTCATCAGCATGAAAACTATCCACCCGCTCATTTACATCATCAATCAAAGTCAGCATATGACGCACCACTTGAGCCACAGGATCAGGCATCTGGTGATGATCCAAATTAATCCGTCCATTTTCAATCAGTGATTCTGTTTTACCTACCACCGTACCTGGAATACCGATAACTGTGGAGTGCTCTGGAATATCTTTTAACACCACAGAGTTCGCACCAACACATGACTCCTTACCGATGGTAATCGCCCCCAAAATCTTGGCACCAGCGCCAATAATGACGCCATCTTCCAGCGTGGGGTGACGTTTCTTCTTCTGCCAAGTTGTCCCACCCAACGTTACACCGTGGTACAAAGTTACGCCGTCACCAACCTCTGTTGTTTCACCAATCACAATGCCCATACCATGATCAATAAAAAAGTGCTTCCCAATGGTGGCTCCGGGGTGAATCTCAATGCCCGTCAACCAGCGCGCTATATGCGAAATAAAGCGTCCCAACCAACGAAACCCATGTCGCCAACTTGCATTGGCAACCCGATACATCCAAATAGCGTGCAGCCCTGGGTAGCAAGTCAGTACTTCCCAAGTCGAGCGTGCAGCAGGATCACGATCAAAAGCGGTGCGAATATCTTCTCGAATAGTTAAAAACATGCCCACAGGCTACATCACAGCTTGTGCAGAGGACAATGCTTCATCAGAACCTGCAATCGTCCATAACGCATCACTTTGAAGATGTTCTCCCACCCAGTTGCGAAT
>JAUZQS010000335.1 GCA_030950875.1 Mariprofundaceae bacterium
CGTTCTTTATCTTTTTCATATTCGGCGAAGTTACCCTCAAACCATTCGATATGCCCTTCATCTTCATAAGCCAAAATATGCGTGGCAATACGATCCAAGAACCAGCGATCATGTGAAATAACCACTGCGCAGCCCGCAAAATCAAGCAAAGCTTCTTCGAGTGCACGCAAGGTTTCAACATCCAAATCATTGGTCGGCTCATCCAAAAGCAATACATTTCCACCCTCTTTAAGCATTTTCGCCAAATGCACACGATTACGTTCACCACCAGAGAGAAGTTTAATTTTCTTCTGCTGATCAGCACCTTTAAAGTTGAAACGTCCGCAATAAGCACGTGAAGGCACTTCAACATTGCCCAACATCATCGTGTCCGTACCACCAGAAATCTCATCCCAAACCGTTTTATCACCATCCAGCGCATCACGCGATTGATCCACACAAGCAATCTGTACCGTTTCTCCAATGATCAATGAACCTGAATCAGGTTTTTCTTCGCCTGTAATCATACGAAATAACGTGGTCTTACCTGCACCATTGGCACCAATCACACCCACAATACCACCGCGTGGTAGGTTAAAGTTCATATCATCATACAATACACGATCACCATAACCTTTTACGACATGCTCGGCGTTGATTACGATATCACCCAAACGTTCCGCCACAGGGATATAAATCTGCTTGGTCACATTGCGCTCTTGCGCTTCTTTGCTCGATAACTCATCAAAGGCTTTTAAACGTGCTTTGGATTTTGCATGCCTACCTTTTGCACCTTGACGAACCCACTCAAGCTCTTGTTTCATAGCTTTCTGACGTGATGATTCTTGTTTTCCTTCAACGGCCAAACGTTTTTCTTTCTGCTCAAGCCATGATGAATAATTACCTTCAAATGGAATACCTTTACCGCGATCCAATTCCAAAATCCAGCCTGCCACATTATCCAAGAAATAACGGTCATGGGTCACCGCAACAACTGTGCCTGTAAAATCATGCAAAAAACGCTCCAACCATGCTACCGATTCCGCATCCAAATGGTTGGTTGGCTCATCAAGCAACAGCATATCAGGATTAGAGAGCAACAATCGACATAAAGCCACGCGGCGACGCTCACCACCCGATAATTTTGATACATCGGCATCCCAATCAGGCAAGCGCAAGGCATCGGCGGCAATGCCTAGCTTACGATCCAAGTTATGGCCGTCTCCAGCTTCAATAAAGTCTTCTAATTTAGCTTGTTTTTTAGCAATTTCATCAAAATCTGCATCAGGCTCGGCATAAGCTGCATATACAGCATCAAGTTCGGCCAATGCATCCTTCATATCTTGCACTGCTTCTTCAACATTACCTCGCACATCTTTGCTTTCATCAAGTTCGGGTTCTTGCGCCAAATAGCCAATTTTAATACGTGGTGCTGGACGAGCTTCGCCCAAAATATCCGTATCCAAACCTGCCATAATCTTCAACAGGGTCGATTTCCCCGAGCCATTCAGACCCAACACACCAATCTTCGCGCCGGGATAAAAAGATAAATAAATATCTTTTAAAATTTCCTTTTTTCCGTCAACGACTTTACCAACGCCCTGCATCGAAAAAATATGCTGATGTTCTGCCATGTTCTTACCTCTATCATTTCATTTTCTATGGATTCAGGCGAAGCATAACAGCACTCTTGAATAACAAAATCGCAAATTCTATGTGCGCTCTGCATTGTCTATGGTTAATATCTCGCGGCAAGAGGAAACATGGGGAGATTTACATGTCTAAACGCTTTGAAAATAAAATCATTATGGTCACGGGGGCCAGTGGTGGTCTTGGTCAACAAGTTGCTTCTGGACTTGGTGAGCAAGGAGCCAGTGTGATTGCACTTGGTCGCAATGAAGATGGCTTAAGTGCGACACAGAAACACATTGAAGAGCTGGGTGGTCGTTGCCTATGCATTCCCTTTGATCTCACTCACTTTGATGATTACGGCAAACTATTTCTCGCATTAAAGGATCAAGTGCCGCATTTGGATGGGTTGGTACATTGTGCTGGCTCCTTTGATCGTTGTACGCCCTTACAATATATCAAGGCAGATGTATTTCGTGAAACATTGGATATTCATCTGACAGCCCCCAATATGCTAACCCAAATCATGTTACCACTGCTGCGCCGTGCCGATGCTGCATCAATTGTGTTTACCAGCTGTGATATGATTGAAGATAATCAAAATAATTGGCATGCATATGGCTTTGCTAAGCGTGCATTAGGCTATGTTGCGGCTATGTGGCAGGGTGAGCATCCTGATAAGCCATACCGCTTTAACACCTTAAATCCAGGGCGTGTACGTACTGAGCTATTCAAACGTGCTTATCCAGGACTTTTACCAACAGAGGTACCATTGGCAGAAAGTGTAGTGCCAGCCTATTTAGCATTGTTATCTGATGACAATAAGGATTTACGCGGCCAAACAGTCAACGCTGTTGATTTGATGGCAAACAACAGTATTACACACTGAACCATTAAACATCAAAATAAACTTAGAGAGAACATGATATGGGAAGAGCTTACCAAAACAAAAAACTAGATATGGCCAAAACCGCTGGCACGAAAAGTAAGATTTACTCCAAATATGGCCGTGAACTTTATGTATGTGCCAAAAGTGGTGGCGCTGACCCTGATGGTAACCTATCGCTACGTCGTTTGATTGAAAATGCAAAAAAAGATCAGGTGCCTGCCCATGTCATTAAAAATGCCTTGGATAAAGCGCTCGGTGGTGCGGGTGAAGATTTTATTCCTGCACGTTATGAAGGTTTTGGCCCTGGCGGTTGCATGGTCATTGTCGACTGTCTCACAGATAACCATAACCGTACCTTTGCTGATGTACGCCAGTGTTTTACTAAAAACGGCTCAAAATTAGGTGGCCCTGGTGCTGTTGCTCACATGTTTGATCATCAAGCAGTATTCGCTTTTAAAGGTGATGATGAAGATGCTGTGCTCGAAGCATTGATGATGGCTGATGTGGATGTCGCCGATATTGAATGTGAAGACAGCATGATTACAGTCTTTGCCACACATACAGATTTTTTCAAAGCCAGAACTGCATTATCTGATGCTTTCCCAGATATTGAATTTGCCATGGATGATATTTCATACGAACCACAAAACTTCTGCCAAATCACTGGTGATCATATTGGAACCTTTGAAAACCTTCTTGAAGCATTAAACGATTGTGATGATGTACAAAAAGTTTATCACAATGCGGAATTCGATAGCTAAACCAAGAAAAAGATCCCTAAACATCAATAAGCAGGGCTAGGCTTCCATACTCCTGCCCTGCTTTTCTTGGAAAAACATCAACTAATTTCAACACCTAAGCCGTGTAATATTCAAAACACCTATAAAAAAAGCGGGTAAGCACACATTTATTCATCATGCAAGCCTCAATAACCGCGTAAATGTAAAGTTTTCCACAAATCATGAAAATATCTTAACATAAGCTAGCTCTACACCTTCATCACACCAATCAACTTATGTAACATATTGTTTTATAACAAAAAAATAGAATTGCCTAAATAAAAGGCAGCTTGTCATATAGAGCTGAATGTGACAAATACACTAAAAAAATGAAGCTTATCCACAATCTTATCCACAGCTTCTGTGGGTTGTTTTCCAAGCCCTTATTTTACAACAACTTAGACTATTTCAGCTTCTAAAGCTCAATTTTTATGGCCATAAAAAAGCGTTATGTAGTACCTCTTTACTGATCAACACACGCCCCAAGATTTCTTAAAAATAATTACAACCTTTCAAATACCAATCCCTCTGTACTGAAGGGCTCTGACTCCGAAGTTTAATGATTAACCGTTAACAGAAAGCGCTTCAACTTCTGTTTGAGTTAAGCTACGCCAATGACCCATATCCACATCCAATGCTAGCGTGCCGATTTGCTGGCGATGCAGTAATTGAACTCTATTACCGATGGCGGAAAACATACGTTTAACCTGATGAAAACGACCTTCAGTCAGTGTCAAAAAGACTGTGTGTGAGTCAATCATGTGTAACTTTGCGGGAAGGGTTGGTTTTGATTCACCTTGAAGAAGAATCCCTTCCTGAAAACGCTTGGTCGCGTCAGACGAAATTGGCCGAGATAACACCACTTTGTACACTTTTTCACATTTGTTTTTGGGCGATGTTAGGTTAAAAGACCAGTGCCCATCATCTGTAATCAGCACAAGGCCGGTCGTACCCGCATCCAAACGCCCTGCTATGTGCAGTTCAGTCACTCTATCGATATCAAGCAGGTTGAGTACCGATGGATATTTCTCATCAACGTTAGAACAAATCATATTAATGGGTTTGTTAAGCAAAAAATAGCGAGAGCTTCTCGGTGTTAATATTTCACCATCAAGCGTCACAACGTTATTTTTGTATACTTGATCGGACGCCCCAATAGCAATCATACCGTTGACGACAACACTTCTATTTTCGATGAACGCTACTGCATCAGCCAAAG
>JAUZQS010000336.1 GCA_030950875.1 Mariprofundaceae bacterium
TGGTGCAGAGTTGTCGGTGGATTATTCATATCAGCTACAAGATGTATGGTTGGTGGATGCTTCTTTGAAAGGGCTATTGCCACTGAATCAAGCCAGAGAGAATTGGCGTTTAGGCAATGGTGTACAATCCAATCAATTGCAGATCATACAGTCTGAATTGCAATTGGATTTATTGCGTCAATTCAATCAAATAAAGCTAGGAGGTTGGCTTGCATATCAATACCATCAACAGTCGCGTAAAAACTTTGTAATCAACGGCGTACAAAAGAATATTGGAAGGATTACCGAGACTGTGCAAACCGCATGGTTAGGCGCCGCCATTGAATCTACTTCTGATGATGGTGCAGTTAAAATGCGTTTGGAAGGTGGTTTGCCATTATGGGTGCATACGACCAATAGCAGTGTGAAAGGTGTTTTTAACAAGCGTGCTGGGTTTAGGCTAGGAGCAGATTTGAGACTATTACTGCCTTGGCATTTAAGCGGTCAGGATATGAGCTTGGTGGCAGGCTATCAATATAAACAGCTTGGGGATGAACTCATTCCTGGAGCACTGTGGCCTAAAAATAGCTGGCAAAGCATGTCTCTTGGCATGAATGTTCAATGGTAATCAATTTTGAATCATGGCAAGCTCAACTGCCCCGTTATGTTGAATTAATCTTGGTGGTGCTATTGGCTTGGTTAGTGTCTGCTTGGTGGCAAACGGATATTGTGGCGCAGCAAGCACCTGTAAGTATCAGTCAAGAAAGCTTGCCTGCTTGGGATGTGCATAAGATGGTTGCGACTGCCCTGTTTGGTGAAAATATCAAAGTGCTTGTGCCTAAAAAATCAGTTGTAAAAACTATTGTGGCAAGTCGCTTGAATGTGAAGCTGCTAGCCACGGTTGTGGCAGGCAAGCGCTCTGCTGCGGTAGTGATTCTTAATGGCTCTGGGCCGCAAAAATTATTTAGACTGGGTGAGCAGTTGCAAGCTGGTGTGGTGTTAGAAAAAGTGGAAGTCGATGCCATTGTGGTCAATAATCATGGCAGTACGGAACGCATTACTATGGAAAAAAATAAATCCATTGCTGGTCTTGCAGTGTTCAATGCTTCAAAGAAAGTCTTACGGAAACATCTTGACAGAGCCTATCTGAATCAGGCAATTGGCAATTTTTCAAAATTATTAAGCCAGGCTCGTGCCTTACCGCACTTTTCACAAGGTAAGGCGGATGGCTTTGTGCTGAGTGAGATTGTGCCTGGATCATTGTATCAAAAGATAGGTTTGAAAAATGGTGATGTTCTGCGCAAAGTAAATGGTCAGAAAATTAATGGTGCGAAACAGGCTATGGCTATGTATCAATCCTTGCAAAGTGCGACAGCGATTGATTTGGAGTTGCTTAGAGATGGCGCTATCATGCCCATTCATTATGAAATTCGTTAGTTTAATAGGAAAGAGATGTTAAAATTTTTAAAAGTGGGCTTGATGTTCGTATTATTATTTGCGTCACAAAGCAGTTTTGCTGCTGATGTAACCATGAACTTCAAAAATGCTGATATTCGGGCGTTTATTGATTTTGTAGCCGGATTTTCAGGTAAAAACTTCTTGGTGGATAATCGCGTTAAAGGCAAGTTGACGATTATTTCACCTGTCCCGATGGATGAAAAGGACGCTTACAATGTTTTTTTATCGGTGCTGGAAATCAATGGCTATGCTGCGGTTAAAGCGGGCAGTGTCATTAAGATTGTGCCACGGGCTGAGAGTAAACAAAAAGCCATAGCTGTGCATGTCGGACGAGCTGATAATAATGATGCCATGGTCACGCAAGTCTTGCGCCTCAAATATGCCGATTCCCAACAGTTGGTTGCATTGATTCGCCCTTTAATTTCACCCAATAGTCATCTTGTGGCTTATCCCCATGGCAATATGCTTTTATTGACAGATTCAGCCAGCAATATTCGGCGGATTCAGGATATTTTAAAGCTTTTGGATCGCAAAGATGCTGTGGGTGTGCAAATATTTGAGCTTGAGCACGCATCAGCAGGAAAATTGGCTGAAATTTTAAAACAGCTTTATCCCGCCACACCGAATGGATTAAACGCGATGAAAGCCATTGCTTATCAACCTGGAAATACCTTGGTGGTGGTCGCGGCACCTCAAATGATTAGTGAGGTGGCTGATGTGGTAGCCAAGCTTGATGTTGCGCCCGAGACCGATAGCGATCGCTTGCAGGTGCGATACCTGAAATATGCTAGAGCCAAAGATGTGGAAACAGTATTAAATAGCTTGATGGGGGCTTCACAAGCCACGGCTGGGAAAGCCTCTCGTAGTTTATTTGCGGGGCTTGTAAAAGTGGTGGCTGATGAATCGACCAATGCGCTGTTGGTGACAGGTGACCCGAGTGATATTGCCAGTGTATCCCGCATTATTGATAAGCTAGATGTGCGGCGGCGGCAGGTGTTGGTTGAAGCTTTGATTGTGGAAGTGCGTGGTAATGCGACGGAGCGTTTTGGGGTTGAATGGATGGCATCTGGCGGCGCTGGGGCTGGCGTGCAAAGCTTTAATAATATTAAAGGCATTGGTGCAAGCCTTGCTCTCAATGCCAATGCGGCAACGCCGATTAGCGCTGCGGCAAGCCTGACAGCGGCAGCACCTACTGGTTTAACACTTGGGGTTATGAATAAAGCTTTATCCATTGGTGCTCTGGTACATGCAATGGAGTTGGATAATGATGTAAATATCTTATCCACACCTAATATTTTAACACTCGATAATGAACAAGCTGAAATTATTGTGGGTAAAAATGTACCCTTTCTAACGGGGCAGAATGTGACGCAGGGTGGCACGGCAAACCCTTTTCAAACCATTGTGCGCAAAGATGTTGGTTTAACGTTGCGGGTTAAACCGCAAATATCAGCGGGAGATACTGTGCGCTTGGAGATCTATCAAGAGATGTCGAGTGTGGATGGGGGGACGGCAGCTCAAGGTGGTATTATTACAAGTAAACGCTCAATCAAAACAGTCGTTTTGGCGGATGATTCGCAGATGATTGTATTGGGTGGGTTGATGCGTGATGATATGACTGCCAAAGTGCAGCGTGTGCCGTGTTTGGGCAGCGTACCCTTGCTCGGAGAGCCTTTTAAATTTACGGAGTACACGAAGTCGAAAACGAATTTAATGGTCTTTTTGAAACCTCATATTATCAAAGATAACAATCAAATTAATAGGATTACCAATAAGAAATATGGTGAGATTAAAGGTTTGTATGAGAAGCCTCTTAAGGGTGGAACGATATTATTTCCAAAAAGAGCCGAACATATGCCAAGTGCTTTGCAGCCTAATGTGGCAAAGAAGTTGCCGCTGAGTGATCCCGCTAAGACTGCTAAAAAAGTAAATTAATGCAGACTCTTGCCCGTCTAAATCATGATCAGGTGGATGTGGAGCGGACGCTCATGTTTTCATTGGCGGTATTGCGGCAGGGGCCGATTCTGCCTTTATTGGCCTATGATGAGATGTCGTGCCCTATAGCGATTGCTGATGGTGAACCATGGCCTTGGGAACTACTGGATGATTGCCGCCGAACCTTTGCTTGTGAAGTGCAGCCTGTGCAGGTGCCTAAAGATGTTATTTTAGCGAGTTTGAATCAGGTGTTTGATTTGTCATCAGCCTCAGCTGAGCAGATGTTGGAAGATTTATCGGATAGCGATGAGTTATCGCGTGAAATTGAAGAAATTGGGGATTTGTTAGAGTCGGAGGATGATGCGCCGGTGATTCGTTTGGTGAATACCTTGATTTCTCAAGCCATGAAAGACCGTGCCAGTGATATTCATATTGAGCCTTTTGAAACACAAGTATTGGTACGTTTTCGTATTGATGGTGTTTTGCATACCATTGTCCATCCACCTAAAAGTGTGCAAGCAGCCTTAGTGAGCCGAGTCAAAGTCATGGCGAACTTGGATATTGCTGAAAAACGCCATCCTCAAGATGGACGTTTGAGAGTGAAAATTGCAGGGCGTGAAGTGGATGTGCGTGTATCTATTTTGCCGACAGCCTTTGGTGAGCGCGTCGTCATGCGTTTATTGGATCGAAGCTCGAAGGTCTTAACATTACGGGAATTGGGCATGAGTGAGAGACAATTTTCGACCATGCAAAAAGTGGTGCAGTCACCTCACGGGATTGTTTTGGTAACAGGGCCAACCGGTTCGGGTAAGAGTACAACATTATATGCTGCCTTGATGGAAGTGGATCGGGCTAATCGCAATGTTATGACCATTGAAGATCCCATCGAATATCAAGTTGAAGGGGTTGGGCAAATGCAAGTTCAGCCTAAGATTGGTTTGGATTTTGCTTCAGGCTTACGCTCTATTCTTAGGCAGGATCCAGATATTGTGATGATTGGTGAAATTCGCGATTTGGAAACCGCAGAGATCGCGATTCAGGCCTCATTAACTGGGCATTTGGTGTTTGCGACACTGCATACCAATGATGCGCTTTCTGCCATTGTGCGCCTGAAAGATATGGGTGTAGAGCCTTATTTGGTCGCCTCATCGTTGGTGATGGTGCAAGCCCAGCGTTTGGTGCGACGTTTATGCCCGCATTGTAAACTAAAACGGGATGTGCGTGCGGATGACTGGGCAGTATTAGAGGTGAATGTGATTGAGCATGTGCAACACCTTTATGAAGCGACTGGCTGTGAGGCTTGTATGCATACTGGTTTTATCGGGCGTATTGCTATTTATGAGATATTGACTATCTCTGGAGTGATGCGGGATGCAATCCATGAGGGTAAAGGTTTGCCTTCTTTGCGGCGTTTGGCTAAAAAAGAGAAGCTTGTGAGCTTGCGCCATGATGGTGCAAGACATGTTGCGACGGGCATGACGACGGTTGAAGAAATCTTGCGTGTCTCGACAGAAGACGTTATCGAAATATGAGTCATTTTACTTGGCAGGCCATTGATGCTTCGGGGCGTCGTAAACGTGGTGAACTTGAAAGTGATTCGGAGCGTTCTGCACGCAAACAACTCAAGCAGCAGGGTTTGGTTGTGCAGCGATTGGAACTTTTGCATGAACAAAAAAAAGGAAAATCTACGAATGACGTATGTTTGAAGGGTGATGAAACCACCCTGTTTTTGCAGCAGTTATCGACATTAACATCAGCTGGCATGCCCTTGAGTGAGGCTTTATTGGCGGTTGCAGAAGGCATGGAAAAAAAACGTGCTCGCCGTACGGTACATTTTGTGCGCCAACAGGTTTTAGAAGGCATGAGCCTTGCCGAAGCCTTGCGCGTGATTGATATGGATGATGTGGTTTGTAATATGGTGGCAGCGGGTGAAGAAACGGGGCAACTTGAAGCTGTCGCATCGCGCTTATCGGATTTGTTGGAAAAACGTCAACAGATGAATCAAGATTTGCTTTCTGCGGTGTTGTATCCAGCAATTATTTTAGGTTTTGGCATGTTGGTAATGATGGTTTTACTGACGTGGGTGGTGCCACAGATTGTGTCTGTATTTGAGCGTACCGGTGGCGAGCTGCCTGTATTAACCCAAATAGTGATTGGCGTCTCGGCAGGCTTGCGTAAATATGGCTTATTATTGTTGCTATTGATTGCAGGCTCTATCTTTCTGGTGAGCATCGCGATGCGTTATGAATTTATACGGGATTTACGAGATCAGTGGTTATTGCGAGTGCCAGGCATATCAAGTTTGTTGTATAAGGTGGAAACAGCACGTTTTTCTCGCACCTTGGGCATGCTGTTGTCTGGCGGGGTTTCAACATTAACAGCAATGCATATTGCCAATCAGAGTTTTGAGTTATTGCCCATGCGGCGAATGGGTGAGGCTGCCCGTGAGTCTTTGCGTGAAGGGGGTAATTTGTCGGATGCCTTGCGAGAGGGGAAAATGCCTCATTTGGCTGTGCAACTGATTGCTGTGGGCGAGAAGAGTGGCCAATTAGATAGCATGTTGTTGCGGGTAGCTCATCAGTATGAGCAGGAAATTTCACGCCATTTAAAACGTATGTTAACAGTGGTGGAGCCAGTATTGATGTTGGTGATGGCGATCATGGTGGGATTGATGGCAGTGTCGATTTTATTGCCCATTGTTGAAATGAATAGTTTGGTTCGCTAGGGATGAAAATGCTTAATTTATATAAGTGTTTATTATTATGTTGCATGATTATCTTGCCTTTACAGGCGCAAGCCGCTGATACTGCAGCGCAGAAGGTTTATCAGGTTGCGCTGCATAAGGTTGTCGAAGGTAAACCATTACAGGCGATTGCTGCATTACAGGCTGGCAGTGCGCTGCTACCAAAAGAAGCTATATGGCGAGAACGAATGCAGGCGGCAGCCATACTGCTTCGCATGCAACATCAACAATCATCAGCGTTATCATTTGAACATAATAACTATTTGAATCTAGCTTTGAGTTATATCAAAGCGAACCCTAAACCTGCTGTGGATCAAGTATGGCCAGTGGCTTTATTGGCTACTGTACTGCCTGGAGCAGGCCATGCCTGGCTAGGGCGTTGGCATGATGCGCTGGTGGCTGCTGGGCTGGTTTGGCCATTATTGATGTTAACGTTGTGGGCTGCTTATCGAAGGATGGGGCCTGTGACGGTCTTTTTTGCTTTGTTAAGTTTATGGCTTTGGTCGGGGACTGTTTTTTCAGCCGTCTCTTTAGCAGAGCGAGGAAGCTTTGAATTGTATATGCAATGGTGGCAATCATTATGGCAGGCCTCCGCCTTACCTGGGCGGCCATGGTGATGTTGAAATTAGCTTGCTTATGGTATGTTGGGCTTATGCTATCAAGTATTTTACTGCTTGGTTTGTGGCAGCAACTGCGTTTGCCTGTAAGCTCCCCTCAAAGTTTGGCCATTCATTTTTATCAACATGTGCTTGGCAAAGTTGATGGGCGTTCCTGTCCGTCTTATCCAGTCTGTTCGGTTTATGCACGACAAGCGATACAGAAGCATGGTTGGTTGGTGGGTTCATGGTTAGCCATGGATCGTTTGATTCATGAATCCGATGATCTGAAGACTGATCACTGGGTGATATTTGAAGGTGAACAACGTTTGTATGACCCATTGAATCGTAATGATTTTTGGTTAAAAGGAGTGGAATGAGCTATGAATGTAGAAGCATATCAAAATAAAGAGCGTGGCTTTACACTGCTCGAAATTATGGTTGTATTAATTATTATTGGTGTGATGGCATCGATTGTAGCGCCGCGTTTTATTGAACGGGCTGATGAAGCCAAAGTAGATAGCACCAAAGTACAAATGAAAAATATTGAGCAAGCATTAAAATTATATCGTTTACAACATGGTCAATATCCATCTTCAAGTGAAGGTTTAAAGGCTTTGACTAGCACTGCGAACGGTGGCAAACGTTATTTGGATACTTTACCAAAAGATGCGTGGGGTTTTGATTTTGTTTATTTGTCGCCAGGCGTGCATGGTGATGTGGATATTTTATCGTATGGTGCGGATGGAAAGGCTGGAGGATCTGAATTTGATGCCGATATTGGTAACTGGGAATAAGTGAGCGGTTACACTTGCCCAGTGCTTAAGCAGCAAGGATTTACACTGATTGAGATTTTGTTGGTGGTTGTCATCATGACTGTGCTTTCTGCGATGGTTGCACCATCATTTTTTCAAGCAACTGGAGCGAGCGTCGATGGTGAAGCGCGTTATATGCAAAAAATGTTACGTTTGGCAGCCGAAGAGAGCCAATTAACAGGCAAAGTGATTCGTTGTTCGGTGTACCAAGATCATGTGAAATTTGAAAGGGTAGATGTGGAAGGGGTTTGGCGCACTATTAAGGACAAGGTGTTTCATACGATGGTGCCACGGGCTCCTGTGATTGTAAAAGAAGCACGTTTAAGTGGTGCTGTGGAGATTGTACACGAATCACGGCTTCAGGGTGAGCCTGCTCCGATGGCACGGTTTATGTTTTGGCCCGATGGGCGTGTTAGTGCTGGACGCTTGATATTATCAATCAAGGGCGCCAATGAGTCGCGCGAGATACAGTTAAACCCTGGGCCTGGTGGGATTCACCTTGCAGCCCATCGTCCATGAAGAAGGCAGGCGGATTTACCTTGATTGAGGCCTTGGTGGCTTTGGCGATTGCTTCTTTTGCATTGGTGGCATTGATGGGGCGCATGGGCGCATCAGCCGATATTCAGGGACGCCTTTCGTTGCATGCTTTATCCATTCAAACAGCCCGTAATATCCTTGCTGAAGATCGACTTCAAACGGTGGTTTCAGGCACTGAATCGCAAGGCGAGCTGATCACATACGGTGTACCGATAGTTTGGCGATTGTGGACTGAAAAAACATTATTGGATGGTTTTGTGCGGCGTAATGTGGCGGTGACAGCAGACCATGATCCCGAAGTTCGATTGTTTATGTACCGAGCGCAATAATGTTGATGGCTCATATAGGTGCGATAAAAAAGGCTTCTGAAGCTGGGTTTACTTTATTGGAAGTGCTGATGGCATTAAGTGTTTTTGCATTGATTTCAGGGGTAACTTATACCGCTTTAGGGCCTGCGGGTGAGGGCTTTAGACAATTACAAGATGTGCGTGATCAGCTAGAAAGTGCATCATGGTTAGGAAAACAGCTGCGCTCTGATGTGAGTGGTATCACCACATCATCATTGAAATCTTTGCAGCCTATCCAGATGACCAGTGATGTGCGTGGCGATATCCATGTGGATGAATTGACGCTTTTGGTGAGGGAAGCTGGGCATCGTGGCTTAAGCTTGGTGCATTATGCTTTAGATGATGTGAACGGTGAGTTGATTCGTGAATCGAGGATGGCTTGGGCGCGTGATAGCGTGGAATCAGATCGGGTGAGCTTAGCTAAAATAGACTCATTTGATGTTGAGGTGATGGATCAAACAGGAACTTGGAAGCAGAAACTAGCACCTAGGGCGAAACTAGCACCTTTTGTATGGCCAAAAGCTTTACGGATTACTGTGATGCAGCATGGTAAACAACAGCAATGGTTGTTACCGATTGAACAGGCGCTGCCATGAGCGATTGTATCAATAATAGCAATCATTATGAGCGAGGGGCAGCTTTAATTATTGTGCTCGGTTTAGTGGCGATTATTTCGGGTTGGGCGACGACAGCAGCTTTTGAAGATATGTTGTCGCTGCGCAGGGCAGAACATGGCATGTCAGCCGCCAAAGCGGAGATGGCATCGTTATCTGCATTTGAATTGGTTAAAATGAGTTTGAAGCAGGATGCTCGGGATGGAGCAGTCGATAATCTTGATGAAGATTGGGCTCAAACAGCTCCGCCATTTCCGATTGATGATGGACTGGTTGAAGGTGAGATTAAAGATGCCAATCGTTATTTGAATTTGAATACTTTGATTGATACACATGGTCATGTTGTTGTTGCGATGGTGGCAGTATTTAAACGCTTGTTTACAGCCCATGATTTGAACCCCAGCTTGGTTGATGCCTTGGTGGATTGGCTCGATGCTGATGATATCACCTTTGGGCCTGGTGGCGCTGAAGATAGCGCTTACTTGTATCAACCCTATAAGGTCAAAAATGCAGCTTTGGATCGCTGGCGTGAATTGGCGATGGTGGAAGGTTTTGATGCTCAAACGCTAAAGACCTTAAGACCATGGGTTCGAGTATGGCCGTTGATGAGCGGTAGCAAAGTGAATATCAATACAGTCAGTAAAGAAGTATTGCTGGCGATGTTTCCTCTGATGAGTGATGTGGATGTGGAAGATATTTTGGCAGCGAGACCTTATACGACACTCAAGACATTGGCCACATTAGCATGGGCACAAGGTGGCGAGGCGCAAGGCATGTTCTCGCGCTTAAGTGTGGCCAGTGATGTCTTTATGCTGCGAACACATGCAGTCTTTGGGCATGCGGATTGGCGAGAGGAGTATGGCTTGTTACGACAGGGTGAAAAGGTCACACTATTGTGGCGCGAGCGACTATTTGAGAATATTCAGAGTGCGACTGCTCAGGTGAATCCATGATGGAAAATGCAATGCCTCAGCAAAGTGTACAGTTAAGCTGGGATGGCCAATCCGTAGCATGGAAAAATGAATCAGAGGTGTTTGTGAGCCATGACTGTGAGCAGTCTGGGTTGATGAGCTTGCCTGAACTGACGGATAGTTCCGCGCAGCTTGATGTGGCCTATTTGCCGATGGAATGGCTTTTGGTTCGCTCGATAAGCTTGCCACTGAAATCTCCCAGTATGGTTGATGCGGACATGCTATTTCAGGAAATGGCCGATAGCATGGATATAGATGCTAATGAATGGTGGCTGAGCTGGCATATGGATATTTGTGATGATGGTGTGGCTGGTATGGTGTTTGCTTTGCCAGAATCATTGCGTCAGTCCATGCTGGAAAATCCACAATGGAACCAAGCTAAGAGCGTGCTTGTCGATGGTTATCAGCGTTTGCTGGCTAATTGTGATGGATCAGAGGCTTGTGCTGTGCTTGATCAAGATGCTGATGGTGCGTTCATAGGCTTTTTTGATGGTCAGGCTTGGCGTGGCATGCGCCGCTTTAATGGTGAGATTGCATCATCTGATATAGCGCAAATAATTGGCTCATGGCAGGCGATGGGTTTTGATGCGAACCAGAATAAGCTTTGCGGCCGAGCTGATGCTGCATTAAGAGAAGCGATGCAGGGGTTATGTGCGCACTGTGATATTGATGAATGGGATGCCAGTGTGAGTCGAAATCAAGGCAACTTGGACATGAATCTTCAAGCTTTGCCAGTACTCAATTTGCGTCATGGCCGTTGGGCGACTGGTTCAACATGGGATATTTGGCGTGTATGGAAACGTAGCCTGTTTTTGTGTGGTTTGGGCTTATTAGCATGGATGATGGTGGTTTGGGTAGATTTGTATCGTATGGATCATGAATTAACAAGCTACCAACAACGCATTGAGCAGGCCTTTCATCAAGGTTTACCAAACGAAACCGTTATGCTTGATGCCATGGGCCAATTACGGCAAGCCGCAGGTGGCAAACGTGGTGCAGGTGATCACATCTTTTTATCAAGTTTGCAGGCTGTTAGCCAAGTTTATCAAGCTACGCCATGGCAATTAAAACTGTTGGCGTTGCGTGATGGTCGCATGAAAATGTCTGGGCAAGTTAAAGATATTGAGGCATTAAATCATATACAATCAGCCTTGCAAAAAGCCTTGGATAAAGATGTGCAGATTGTTGATACAAATATCACAGGCAAGCATGTCACATTTAGGATGAGTTGGTAATGGATAAAATATTGAATATGCAGCGGCTTTATGTGCTTTATGAACAGAAAATTCTGCCTTATTATCAGGGTTTAATGGAACGTGAAAAGCGTTTGGCGCTAGGCGCTGCGGTTATTTTACCGCTCATGCTATTGATTTTTGCCATTATTTTGCCATTGCAGGATGCGCGTATGCAAAAGCAAGGTACATTGGCGGAATTAAAGCTTCAAGTCCAAGAAGCTGAGGCTTTAGCAGTACAGTTACAAAAGCAGGGCAGCTCAGTAAAGCCTGCGAATAGCATGACACTGGTGGATCAGATAGCGCGGCAAGTGAAGGTACGTGAGTTTATGACCCGCTTGCGTCCACAAATGGGGCAGGGTAGTAAACAACGGTTACTGATTCAGCTGCGTGATGCCCCATATGATAAGAGCGTGCGCTTTTTTGATGCATTGTCCAAGCAAGGTTTGACTTTATTACAGGCGAAATTTCAACAGGCGAAACAAGCTGGCTATATTCATGTTCAGGCTGTGGTTGAATGAGCTCTAAAGAGAGTGATAGCACATATTCGCTTAAACATTTAGGTATTGTTTTTGTTATTTTCCTTATATTTTTCACCATATACCGTTGGGATGCTACGCAGTGGCTGCGTGGACAGATTGATTCGGCCATTTCAGAGAGATCGCTTGATGTTCGTTATGCAGGGCTAGAGCTAGACTGGATGCATGTGCAATTGGAAGATGTGCAGATTCAAGTGCCAAATCGTCTTACACCATTGATTTTGAAGAAGGTGGATATATCGCCAGATTGGCTTGCTTTGTTGGATTTGCGTTGGGCTGCTCTTATTCATGTGCAGCAAGCATTGATGGATTTATCTGGATCTGTTTCTGTGCATGGTGATCAATTAGAAATACATGATTTGACAGCCAAGGGCGATGTTGCCGCAATTCAAGCTTGGCTGGCTTATCCACTCCCCGTTCAATTATCGGGGAATGTTCGTTTACAGGGTGACATCGATGTTAATATTCACACGAGCCTGCCTTTGAATGGAAACTTAAAGCTAGCATGGAATGCCGCAGCTCTTTCGATGATGCAGAAAGAGTACCTACTGGGTGATTATAGCTTAGATTTGAAGATCAAAGATCAAATAGGGGTGTGGTCAGTTCGTGGTGGTGACAGCGTAGCCATCCAAGGCCAAGGCGATGTAACCATGCAGGCTTCAGCTATGACTGCTTGGCCGCTAAAGGGTGAAGTTAAGTTTACGGCTGCTGCCAAAAGTGCGCTGGCTCAATTTTTACCTCAAAGCTCTCAAAAGGCCATGATTTCAGGAGCGTTAGGGGCACCTCATTTCCAGCTAAAGTAAAAAGTGGGTCTGGCTTGACACAAGGTGTAGATGTGATGATTTCAGATGCATCTTATACACCTGAAGAGTATCCCACCAAAAAAGGTTGGGGACATGGAACCTATGATACAGGTATGGCAATGGCGTGTGATGCAGGGGTTGGTAAATTGTATTGCACACACCATGAACCAACGCGCAGTGATGATGCTTTGGAAACAGTATTTGCAGAGGCCTTGGCACGAAACCCTAGAAAAGAGGGTGATCCTGAATATTTACTAGCCCAAGAAGGCTTGGAAATTGAGTGGTGAATCTCAAAAGTACCGTCATGCCCGAAAGCTTGTATCGGGCATCTATGGATACCCAGTTAAGCTGGTTATGCCAAAGAAGTTATTCTGGCAGCGATAGACTGCCACGTTTGATGCAATTTTTTATTTCTATCACTTCACGCCGTATCATAAACGCTGCTTTACTCAGAATTTTAGGGATATCCCGTGATTGGCGAATCACTGCAACAATGATGATATATTGCTCAGAAATAGGGAAATATACGAGATAATACTCTCTAACAGGGTGAATGGAGAGACCAGTTTCGCCAGTCAGGTCTTCCCTGCTATTGAGCAAATGGTAATGGGTTGCGACATTCTCTGCCGCCTTATGCAGGTCGTTAAAGTATTGTTGGGTGTGCTCTCTCCCCCAACGCGATATTGACCAGAGCTTAGCTTCTTGCAGGTCGCGCTCTGCAAGGTTCGTCAATGCATAGTGTTTTTTACTTGGCATAGGTTTGGGCTAGCTTTCCAAGCCTATTTCAAGAATGGATTTTTCAGAGAAGTAACCATTTTTCATATCATCAAGACCATTCATGACATGCGATACAATACGGCGATTCTCCATATCCTGACGAATTAGATCACGGATATACTCGCTAGGTGTGGCATAAACATCGGTATCGCTAGCTCGCGTATTAACATAACTGCGCAATTCATCGGTCAGGGATACATTCAGACTGCTGCTCATAATCAGATAGCCTCCATTACAGTGATTGATTCAATGATGTCCTCGTAAAAAGTCGCCAGCAAGATTTTTAAGAGGTTCTCAAACTATTCAGAGTGGAATAAAAATCGATTGTAGGGCAAATGGTGAGCCTGTTTTCTTGAAGTTGCTCCTATTTTTTGCCAAGCTAGACTTTTTACGAGGACATCATTCAATAGGGTGATTGAAATGGCAATATATGTCAATATTTAGCATGAAAGCTAGTTTAATAATTTAAATAGATTGCCCTAAAAAACCATTAAGC
>JAUZQS010000337.1 GCA_030950875.1 Mariprofundaceae bacterium
ACCGTGGTTCGAATCCACGTTCCCCAGCCATATTAAATGATAGTAATAGCAACAAACTAAAGCCTTCGAGAAATCGGAGGCTTTTTTATTTTTCTCTAAAGGGGAGTATAGGGGGAGTGGCAGGGCAATCGCATTAAAAAATGTTTGTTTCATTATATTTTCAAACATTTGAGAAATGGGAAAAATATTGATGGGAATTTGAAGGTCACTCGCTAAGAGTATACTCTGCGACAGGGTATTGAGGGGATATATGTTCGAACAAACATTTAAGAATATCGACAGTGTACTGCATAAAGATGCAGGAGCAGATAGCGAGTTGGATTATATTGGGCAGACATCATGGGTGATGTTCCTGCGCTATCTTGATGAATTGGAGAAAGATAAAGCCGATGAGGCCGAGCTTGAGGGGTTGGAATACCAATATATTCTTGATGAAGAGTATCGCTGGTCAATTTGGGCAATGCCCAAAGATGCCAATGATAAACTGGATCATCACAAAGCCATGACGGGCCCTGATTTGATTGAATTTGTTGACCATAAATTATTCCCTTATCTGGCAGCGTTTAAACACTCTGCCGACCATGCCCAAACCATTGAATACAAAATTGGTGAAATTTTTTCTGAGCTGAAAAACAAGATTCAAACAGGTTATAGCCTGCGTGATATCTTGGAATATGCTGATGAGCTTCCCTTTCGCTCCACCAAAGACAAACACGAACTCAGCCACCTCTACGAAACCAAAATCAAGAACATGGGCAATGCAGGTCGCAATGGTGGTCAGTATTACACCCCACGCCCCCTTATTCGTGCCATGATAGAAGTCATAGACCCGCAAATGGGTGAGAAGGTCTATGATGGTGCGGCAGGCTCGTGTGGTTTCTTGTGCGAAGCCTATGAATATATGGCAACGCGGATGGATAAAACCACCGACAACCTCAAGACCATTCAAGGGAAAACCTTTTACGGCAAAGAGAAGAAGAACCTTGCGTATGTGATTGGCATTATGAATATGATTCTGCACGGCATTGAAGCGCCCAATATTATTCATACCAACACCCTTGGCGAAAACATCCGCGATATTCAGGAAAAAGATCGTTATCATGTCATTCTCGCCAACCCGCCGTTTGGGGGTGGTGAGCATAAAGAGGTACAGCAGAATTTCCCGATTAAAACAGGGGAAACAGCTTTTCTTTTCTTGCAACACTTTATCAAATCGCTCAAAGCAGGTGGCCGAGCAGCGATTGTTATCAAAAATACATTCTTGAGCAATACAGACAACGCATCTGTTAGCCTGCGTAAACATCTATTAGATACTTGTAACCTGCACACCGTCTTAGATATGCCGAGCGGCACATTCTTAGGCGCGGGTGTAAAAACGGTGGTGTTGTTTTTCCAAAAAGGTGAACCAACTAAAAAGACGTGGTTTTACCAACTCAATCCCGGTCGCAATATGGGTAAAACCAACCCCTTAAACGATAAAGATATGGCAGCCTTTGTTGAGCTACAAAAAAGCAAATCCGAAACTGAACAATCCTGGATGCTTAACATGGCTGATATTGATGCCGGCACCTGCGATTTAAGCGTAAAGAATCCGAACACACCCGAAGAAGCCCCATTGCGTAGTCCGCAAGATATTTTGATAGAGATGGAAGCCTTGGATAAAGAAACAAGCCAAATCCTTCAAACTATTAAGGGTTTAATATGAGTCAGAAAAATAAGCTTCAACTCTTTCAGGATCAAAGCATTCGCTCGCATTGGGATGCCGATCAAGAAAAATGGTTTTTCTCTGTTCAGGATATTGTACAAATCCTTTCAGAGAGTAAGGATGTAAAGCAATACATCAAACGTATGCGTAGCCGTAATTCAGCACTCAATGCCAACTGGGGTACAATTTGTACCCCTCTTGAAATGGTCGCCGCAGATGGAAAATTGCGAAAAATACAAGCAGCAGATACAGAAGGGGTGTTGCGTATTATTCAATCCATCCCATCCCCCAAAGCTGAACCGTTCAAACAATGGCTGGCAAAAGTGGGTGCAGAGCGCATTGAAGAGACTGAAGACCCTGAATTGGCATTTGATAGAGCCATGCAGACTTACCTTGCCAAAGGTTATTCCAAAGAATGGATCAACCAACGCTTAAAAAGCATTGAGGTGCGTAAAGAGCTCACCGATGAATGGCAAGAGCGTGGCATGAAACAAGGCTTGGAATACGCCATTTTAACCAACGCACTGACTCAGGCATGGGCAGGTAAAAGTATCAAGGAATACAAGCAGCACAAAGGCCTGAAAAAAGAAGGTTTACGGGATAATATGTCCAATCTTGAGTTGGTTTTAAATATGTTGGCTGAAGCTTCCACCACAGAAATTTCCAAGAAACAGCAACCCGAAGGCTTGGAAGAAAACAAAGATGTGGCGCAAAAGGGTGGCAATGCAGCCAAGCAAGCCCGATTAGAGATTGAGAAACAGACAGGTGAATCCATCATCAGCTCAGACAATGCTAAATCGTTGAGACATAAACCTAATGATCTAGCGGTAGAGGGTTAATATGAAGGTAGGTTGGGAACAAAAGAAGCTGGGGGATATAGCTTCGGTAGAATATGGATTTACGGATAAGTCCACACTAGAAGGAAGCTATCGATATGTTCGGATAACAGACATCGATAAAAATGGCGAACTTATCAAAGAGTCAAAGATGTATATTCATTCATCCAGTGAAGCGAAGAAGTTTCTTTTAAATGATAATGACCTACTGATGGCAAGAACTGGGGCAACATTCGCAAAGGTGCTGTTATATAAGGATTATGAACCATCTGTGTTTGCATCGTATCTCATTAAAATTAAATTTTCTGAAAACATAGAAAATAAACTTTACTGGTACTTCACAAAATCCTTAGATTATTGGGCACAAGCAAATGAATTATCCTCTGGGTCTGCTCAGCCACATTTTAACGGCAAAGCAGTTAAACAGGTGGTCTTTCCTTACCCCTCATCGGTTGAAGAGCAAAAGCAGATTGTAGCTTTGTTAGACAAAACCTTTGCCGCCATTGATCAAGCCAAAGCCAATGTAGAAAAGAACCTACAAAACGCGAAAGAACTCTTCCAAAGCAAACTCAATGAAATCTTCACCCAAAAAGGCGAAGGCTGGGAAGAGAAAAAATTTAAAGACGTGTGTGCAAAAATTACGGATGGAACTCATCAAACACCAACATATTTTGATGAAGGTGTTATTTTCTTATCTTCTAAAAATGTTACTAGTGGCAAGATTGATTGGAATAATATCAAGTATATCGACACAAAACAGCATCTTGAGATGCATAAACGGGTCGCTCCTAAAGTAAATGACATTTTATTAGCCAAAAATGGAACTACTGGTGTTGCAGCTATGGTGGATCGTGATGTTGTGTTCGACATTTATGTGAGTCTGGCTCATATAAGGGTGCTAAGGGATATTCTACCACATTATATGTGATGTCCTCGTAAAAAGTCGCCAGCAAGGTTTTGAAGAGGTTGTCAAACTATTCAGAGTGGCATAAAAATCGATTGTAGGGCAAATGGTGAGCCTGTTTTCTTGAAGTTGCTCCTATTTTTTGCCAAGCTAGACTTTTTACGAGGACATCACATTTGTGTTCATGCAAAATAAAGTTCTATCCTAAGGTTGCGCTTTTGTATGAGATCCTGCTTCATACTAAGGCTATTCCCAAAAAGGAGAAGGTGGAAGATACGTGCAGTTTATTTGGCATACTTTCGCTTTAGCACTTTTCCTTTACACAGATTTCTTTACACTTTGCAAAGGGGTGGATATTGAAAAGTTTTTCTAGGCTATCAGATGTTACAGAGAGAATAAGTTCTTTTTTGGTGAAAAGACTTATATTTTTGATGGTCCGATTTTAACTATGACTTCTGAAGCAGATACCCGAGCCAATTTTATTGACCCAGCTTTAGTCTCATCGGGATGGCTGAGTCACCAAATTATTCGAGAATATTACTTTACAGATGGGCGTAAATTAGCTGGCAATCAACGAGGTAGCCGCTGCTTTGTTGATTATCTCCTACACGCAGATAATCAACACCTCGCCATCATTGAAGCCAAAAAACAATCAGCACATCCGACACAAGGGCTTCAACAAGCGATTGATTATGCACAGAAGCTCAGCATCCGTTTTATCTATTCAACCAATGGCGAGAAGATTTATGAGTTTGACCTTGAATCTGGCAAAGGCGAATATATTAAGGAATACCCAAGCTCCGATGAACTGTTAGCTCGATATACTGGACAAACCAGTGATTTGAGTCGGAAGCTGCGAAATATATCATTTCATCTTGAGGCTGGCATGCAGCCTCGTTATTACCAAGAGCTTGCTGTCCATGCTGCGACAGATGCTATTGGCAATGGCACAGATCGCATCCTGCTCACATTGGCAACAGGTACAGGCAAGACCTTTATCGCATTCCAGATTGTTCACAAACTATTTCAAACGCGCTGGAACCGTCATGAGTTTGGCAAGCGCAGACCTCGAATACTTTTTCTGGCGGATCGCAATATTCTTGCTGATCAAGCCATCAACACATTTAACACTTATGAAAATGACCTGGTTAAGATCGATGGTGAGGAGATACGCAGCCGAAATGGTGTTGTGCCAACCAATGCACATATCTTTTTTGCCATTTACCAGGCTATTGCTGAGCGTGAGAATATTGGTGGTTATTATAAGGAATACCCTGCGGATTTCTTTGATCTCATCCTGATTGATGAATGTCATCGTGGCGCTGCAAACAATGAAGGTTCATGGCGAGCCATTCTTGATCACTTCTCGCCAGCCATACACCTCGGCCTGACCGCGACACCAAAGCGCACGGATAATATCGACACATACACCTATTTTGGTAAACCTGTGTATGAATATTCGTTGAAAGAAGGCATCAATGATGGCTTCCTTACCCCTTACCGGGTGAAGCGGATTCGCACCAACCTAGATGAGTTGGTGCTCACTGCTGATGATCAAATCATCAAAGGCGAATCGAATCAAGATGTGTATGCAAGCAATGACTTTGATAAAAAGATCGTTGCCGATGAACGCACTGATCTGGTTGCCAAGGCGATTTTGGATAACATCAACCCGATGGAGAAAACCATCATCTTTTGCACCAATCAGCCCCATGCATTAACCATGCGGGATAT
>JAUZQS010000034.1 GCA_030950875.1 Mariprofundaceae bacterium
GTGGCTTGTATTTAGGGTTAGCAATTCGCGCCTTGACCGGACAAGGTTGGTTGTGAAGCCTCCCAGTGTGCAGAAATACACAGGATCGCCTTTGGCGGATGCCTCAGTTGTTTTGGCAGTCCAGCCCAGAAACGGGAGAAAAAATCCCTGCCCCAGCACAAAGTTCAAACGTTCTATTTGTAAAAGCGGCACAGCAATACTGGCAACTACAGCATTGATCCCCATTTGCAAAAAACCTTGCATGGATGCCGCAGTGCCGCGATGGGTGGGGAAACAGTCCATGGCTAGAATGGTCAGCCCTGGCATGGTCAGGTGAACGTGTACGCCTGAGCTGGTTGTTCCCGATTGTTGGTTTTTTTGCGTCATAAATACTGCGTGCTAATCGCTTGCAGTCTTTTTAAACAAGCTCTTCTTCCTCTGTGGAATCATAGAATGTCATCATACTCTTCTGCTGTTATGATAATGACGGATAATCGGTATAACCATGCTCATCACCGCCGTAAAATGTTGTTTGATCAGCTTCATTCAGAGCCGCATTTTGCTTGAAGCGTTCGGGCAAATCCGGGTTGGCGAGAAAGGGAACACCATAGGCCACCAAATCTGCCTTGCTATCAGCGATAACCTGATTACCGCGTGCCTTGTCATAACCGCCATTGGCAATGTAGCAACCATCAAAAGCTTTCCGTAAAGGTAATACATCCACGCTGCTATCCGCCTCACCCATCAAGGACACTTCCACCACATGTAAATACACTGGTTTAAGCTTGGACAAGGCCATTGCAATATATTCGAACAATGATTGCGGAGCAGAATCATTCATGTCATTAAAAGCGTTGACGGGAGAGATCCGCACGCCGACTTGCTCTGCGCCGATCTCTTCACCAATTGCTTGCGTCACTTCCAGTAAAAAACGTGCGCGATTTTCAATGCTACCGCCATACTTATCATGGCGCTGGTTGCTACCATCACGCAAAAACTGATCAATCAGATACCCATTCGCGGCATGAATTTCCACACCATCAAATCCCGCTTGCATCGCGCATGCGGCAGCATCACGATAGTCCTGCACAATTGCGGCAATTTCATCGACCGATAATGCTCGTGGTGTTACAAAATCTTTCATGCCCGCATAGGTGAATGCTTGCCCTTGCGGTTTAATTGCCGATGGTGCCACTGGCAAAGCGCCATCGTGAAAATCAGGGTGCGAAATGCGACCGCAATGCCACAATTGAACAAAAATGCGACCACCCTTATCATGTACGGCATGGGTCACGGCTTTCCAAGCCTCGATCTGCGTATCATTAAAGATGCCCGGCGTGGCGGGGTAGCCCACACCTTGCGCTGATATTTGTGCGCCTTCGGTCACAATCAGCCCCGCCGATGCACGCTGTGCATAATATTCGGCCATCAAATCGGTGGCTATACCCTCCGGAGCGCGATTGCGGGTTAGCGGTGCCATCACCATGCGGTTGGATAGCGTGATGGATCCCAGTGTTAGGGTGGAAAGTAGATTGTTGCTCATGATGTTATCTCCTAATATGTTGAGTGTGGGCACTTGCAAAACTCATGAGCGATTGGCCTGTCTGCGTTTACGCACAGGCAGGCCAATCATCAGAGTTTTGCAAGAGACTCTGTATTATACCCTAAAGCTGCTTGTGGGAACCATCGCAAAATGCACCGTTTTTGCTATGTTTACACTGGCACAAGGCCACCGTTTTCTTTTCATCAATTTCAACTACCTGTGGCGTGAAATTTGTACCTTTATGCGAACCATCACAAAATGGTTGATTGGCGGATTTTCCGCAACTGCACCAATAATAGGTGCCCGGTTCGAGTTCCATTACTGCGGGTTCTTTTGCTGCTATCGTTGCTTCACTCATATTACTTCTCCTTGATTGTAACTACTCAGATCACTCCTAACTTTCCCGATAGCGGCGTTGAAAAATGCTCATTTACAGTAGTAAACTCCGCTTTTTCGCCTTGCTATCAGAAAAACCAGAAGCAATCTGAGTAGTTACAATGTAGATAACTACTCAGCACCCCACCCAACCATAGCTGTAACTGCTCAGGTCGCCCCTGATTTGTTCGAGTTCAGGGAAAATAAATACGTAGTGTGCTCCTGCACTTGAGTATTTTTGACGCAGGAATCGGGCAAATCAGGGGATGACCTGAGTAGTTACCAATGAAGATTTAGAAAAGCTATGGGCAAGATGCCTTACCCATAGCGACACACCTATTTTTTGCGCACACCTTCAATGGACAAAAACAGCTCTACATTTTCAGAAACAGGGCCAAGTTTTGGCGCAAACGGCATACCATAATCGGACAGGTGCAATGTGGTATGACCTTCAAATCCACGACGATAACCACCCCATGGATCCTTACCTGTACCGATTTGCGTTATAGCAATATCAACAATCTTACTCACACCGCGCAGTGTTAGTTTACCATGAATGATACCATGACCATTGCCTTTATCTGTGTATGAAGTGCTAACATAGGTAATGTTTGGGTATTTCTTTACATCGAAGAAATCCGGGCTGCGTAAATGCTTGTTACGTTCGGCATGATTGGTGTCAATGCTGTTTGCTTTGATGGTGACGTTCACTTTATTATGTTTGGGATTCTTCTCATCATAACTGAAACTACCATCAAATGTACGAAATTCACCCAGAATCCAACTGTAACCCAAATGTTTAACTTTAAACTGAATAAAGGCGTGCTGGCCTTTGATGTCAATAGCATAATCCTCAGCCATAGCCGATGTCGCATAGCCTGTAAGCAACAGCAATGCGATA
>JAUZQS010000035.1 GCA_030950875.1 Mariprofundaceae bacterium
GCCATACATGCCGATGCCCTCTCCATTATTGATACAGGTGAATCCATTGATGTGCGCCATGGTAAGCTGGAGTCCATTGAACGTGAAGATTCACGCGGTGTTGGTTTACGCGCTTTTATTGAGACGAGCAAAGGTTTGGCATTTGCATCGGCCAGTACATCCGATGTCTCTGAAAAAGGCCTCAAACTACTTGCCAAACAAGTCGTTAATATGGCAAATATTTCCGAGCCAGACCCAGATGCTATGCCGCCAGAAGGTGCAGAACATCCAAGTGAGAATGAGCTTGCTGCATGGCGGAAAAAATATCCGCACCAACCACATGGTTGGACAACCGAGCAAGCCAAAGAAGCAAGCTTATCATGCGAAGCTGCGGCTCTTGCTTATTCTGATAAAATATCAAATTCCGAAGGTGCAAGCGCCAGTTTTGGTGAAACAGCCATTGCCTATGCTGCATCCGATGGCTTCGTGGCCGATTATGAACGTGCATCCAGCTCTCTTTCCATTTCAGTGATTGCTGGTGAAGGCGAATCAATGCAACGTGATTATGCTTATACACGGGCTAGGCAAGCATCAAAACTACGCAGCCCTGCTGAAGTTGGACAAGAAGCCTCCGAACGAACACTAAGACTTTTGGGAGCGTCGGGGCTTAGTAGCCGCACTACAAACGTAGTCTTTGAACCACGTATTGCGACATCTATTTTGGGTCACTTAATATCCGCAATCAATGGCCGGGCCATCTTACAAAAGCGTTCATTTTTAAATGATGATGTGAATAAAAAATTATTCCCTGATTTTATTCACATCAGTGATAATCCCGACCATGCCGATGGTATGGGTAACCGTTTGTTTGATGGAGAAGGCACCCATTGCAAAGCGCATAATATTATTGAAGCAGGTACACTGACAGGTTTTTTAACCGATCGTTATGCCGCCAAACGCTTGGGCACATGTCCAACAGGTCATGCTAGGCGCGGCTTAACAGGTGATACGGGCATCGGCACATCGAATCTTATTTTGCAGCCAGGCACAGAGAATTTAGATGCGATATTGCACGATATAGGTGATGGCGTGTTGATTACAGAATTAATGGGCTTTGGCATCAATGGCGTGACAGGTGATTATTCACGTGGGGCATCAGGTTTTCTCATTGAAAATGGAAAAATATCTCGCCCTGTTCAAGCCTTTACCATTGCCGGTAATTTAAGAAATATGTTTGCCGAGATTTCCCACATTGGTAATGATCTGACATGGTTCGGAGCAACAGCTACGCCTAGCATTGCCATTGCCAATATGACCATTGCAGGATAATAAGATAATAAGAGAAAATGGAGCTTCAAAATGGAGACAAATGTGAGTTATGATGTTTACGGCGTGGGCAACGCCATTATGGATTTGCAAGTACAATGCGATGATGCTTTTCTCGAGCGCAATGGCATTGAAAAGGGTGTCATGACACTCACTGAACCTGATCGTCAGCAGGTAATTTTGGATGCTTTATCCAATCATCAAATTAACTTTTGCTCAGGTGGTTCTGCTGCCAATACAATTGTTGGAATTGCCGATATGGGTGGCAGTGTAGCTTATGCTAGTAAAACAGGTAATGATGGATTTGGTCGTCAATATTTAAACGAACTAAAAGAACTTGGCATTGATAGCCATGTCGATGCTGGCAGTGGCGATACTGGCACCTGCGTGGTGTTGATTACACCCGATGCTCAGCGCACCATGCTTACCCATTTAGGCATCTCAGTCACATTATCTGAAAGTGACATTGATGCGAATGCCATCGCTAAGGCAAAATACGTCTATATCGAAGGCTATTTATTCGCGGGTGAATCCACCAAAGCTGCCGCACTCAAAGCCATTGAGCTTGCCAAGCAACACAACGTGAAAGTTGCGCTTACTATTTCCGACCCGTTTTTGATTGATATTTGCCGCGATGATTTCCAGGCCTTGATTGAAGGACCTGTAGATTTATTGTTTTGCAATGAAGCTGAAGCAACAGCTCTAACAGGTGAAGATAACCCCATTGATGCAGCACATGCAATTCATAAACACTGTGAAAATGTTGCTCTAACCTTGGGTAAAAAAGGCTCTATCATTATGCACAATGGTGAAGCCTTGCCTATTGAAGGTGTTGAGGTAGATGCCATTGATACAACAGGTGCTGGTGATATGTATGCTGCAGGTGTGCTTTATGGCATTACCAACGGATTAACGTGGCAACATGCTGGGCATCTGGGCTCCCATGCCGCCGCCAAGGTCGTTGGACAGTTGGGCGCTCGTCTTCCAGAATCTCTTAGTAAAGAAGAAATTGAGGCACTTATCCACGAATAAATGTGTCAACGTAAAGTAGAAGTATCCGCTTTTGCCACAGATAAAATTGTCCGCTTTTGTTTTTGTAATATGGCAGTTTTTCGCCATGCATGGGGGGAGGTAGAGCGGCGTAGGATGCCAAAGCCGAGTTTACTCCTGTAAATTCGACATTCCGCACCCTTACAATTATTTAGAGCAACAGGAGTTCTGCACATGGCTCGTATCTCGTTTGGGAATACATGGTGGGGTAAAAAATGGCTCGATGCGCTGGCGCGAACAGACTATAGCAACCGCCTGCCGCGTGGGATGAGTTATGCCCGCAAAGGTTCAGTTAAACATCTCTCTATCCTCGGCAAACGGGTTGAGGCAAGTGTGCAGGGCTCGCACCGTGCCCCATATGAAGTTGAGATAGCACTGCCTACATTTAATGCGGCGCAGAAAAAGGCTGTTGTTGAGAGTATAGCAGGCAATCCGCTTCTTCTTTCTCATCTTCTTATTCGCAAGCTTCCACCAGCGCTGCTGCATGAATTTGAGACGCGCAAGGTGGCACTTTTCCCAAAAAGTTGGGATGATGTTGGTGCTCAGTGTTCTTGTCCTGACTGGGCAGCCTGCTGCAAACATATCGCTGCTGTGATCTACATGATTGCCAATGAAATTGATAAAAATCCATTTATTCTCTTTGATTTGCATGACTTTGACCTCTTTAAGGCCCTTGAGAAGAAGGGTTTTAAGACAGAAAAACAAGCCGCGCTGATTCCCAATGCGAAGGATTACCTTTTAAAGATTCATCCCGAAAAACAAGAAAAATCTATGGATATTGATCTGGCATGCCTTGATTTCTCCACGGTTGAGAAATCTACGGGTGCATTGGTGGGCTTGCTCCCTGAATCACCACTGTTTTACCCAGCCAAAGATTTTCGACTTATCCTTGAGAAATTCTTAAATATTGCTGCTAAAGAGACAGCCCGGCTACTTGCAGGCTGGGATAAGCAGGAGGTGCCGCTTGATCTTTTTACAGATCTGGACGTATCGCTTGGTGCAGATCTTCACGTGGAATCAATTGACCTTAGCGCGATCGATAAGCAGTTCACCTACAGTTCCGATGAGGAGTTGATAGAGCTTTTATCCATGCTCTACAGGCTTCCGCGCAAGCAGCTGCATTCCCATCATCGGGGAGCGCTTGTTTTATCACTTGCGGCTCACCTTGTGCTGACCTCGTTGAAGCAGGGGACAATTTTACCAGAGCTGATGGCTGTTAAAGGCGGTTATCGAATACGCTGGCTTCCAGCTCTGCTTACAGCGGAGATGAGGACTCTTTTCGAAGCGATATGTGCACTGTCTCCAGTTGATCTAATCCGCAAACCAACTCTTTCCATCGAGGAGCAGGTGAAGACACTCTGTGCAATATTTCTAGATACGCTTATCCGGATATTTTCTGAGGTGAATGCAGCGTTTAATGCGGATCATATCACGGGACTTTTCTTTTGTGGCAGCACTTGGAAACCATCCAGCGCCTTTGATGAGAAAGAAATTCCGGGCAGTATTGCCCTCTGGTTGAGTCGTCTGCACATCTCCCGCAAGTCTATTGTGCCGTTATTGAAGATTGAAGAGGAGAGTGAGGGTTTCTCCCTGCATCTTTTTGCCGAGGATCGAGCCGATGAGTTTTCCCCGCCTATTCCCTTCAAAACGATCCTTAGCGATAAAAAATACGCCGATGCGCGACTGCCACTTCTCAAGGATGTTGCGCTTCTCACCGATTATATTCCTCATATAGCAACGCTTCTCGCCACATCGGGTGATGACACCGCCTTTTTTGATGGTGAGGATTTTGTAGCACTGTTTTTTCAACAACTGCCACTGCTTCGACTTCTCGGTATTCCCCTATTGCTGCCGAAGGGGCTGAATAAGCTGATTCGGCCTGGCATTAGTGCGCATGTAAAAAAGGCAACTGCGGCTGCATCAGCAAAGAGCTATTTGTCGCTTGATGAGATGTTAAGTTTTGAATGGCGCATTGCCCTTGGTGATGAGCTTTTAACCGCCGAGGAATTCCGTAAGTTGACGTTGGGAGCCAAAGGCATTGTCAAAATCAAGGATAGTTTTGTCTATTTGGATGAAAAAGAGCTTCAGAAGCTCTGGAAAGGGCTAGAAAAAGAGCCTAAACTTTCGACGCAAGACAGGCTACGCATTGTACTTTCTGGGGAGTATGAGGGGGCGACACTGCATCTTGATGATGAGGTTCGCAGACTCATTGATGAGCTCTTGCATGTACGCACGATACCAGTACCAAATGCACTAAAAGCCGATCTTCGAGCCTACCAACAACGGGGCTTTGAATGGCTTGCGAAAAATATCCAGATTGGCTTTGGAAGTCTTATTGCCGATGATATGGGGCTCGGAAAGACGATCCAGGTCATCGCCTTAATGCTAAAAATGAAAGAGGATGGTATGCTGGCAAAAGAGCCAGCCCTTGTGGTTGTGCCAACAACCCTGCTTACCAACTGGAACCGAGAGATAGAAAAGTTTGCCCCGAATCTTAAGGTTCATACCTATCACGGCAGTGATCGGAAACTGGAGGTCAAAGATAACGATCTTATTCTGACCAGTTATGGGTTGGTACGGCGTGATGAGGCAATCTTTCAGAAACAGCGGTGGGCAGTTGCCATTCTGGATGAAGCGCAGAATATCAAAAACCCTGGTACTGCGCAGACCAAGGCGATCAAAAAAATAAAAAGTAGCCTTCGTATCGCCATGACAGGTACGCCAGTGGAAAATCGCCTCAGTGAATATTGGAGTATCTTTGATTTTCTAAACAAAGGCTACCTTAAAGGGGAGCAGGCGTTTAAGAAGGAGTTTGCCCTGCCCATTGAGCGAAACCGCAGTCAGGTGGCGCTGGATCGTTTTCAGAAGATCACCAGCCCCTTCATTATCCGCAGACTTAAGAGCGATAAATCCATTATCAGTGATCTGCCCGATAAGGTGGAGATGGATCAATACTGTTGCTTGAGTACCGATCAGGCGGCTCTCTATCAGAATGTGCTTGACCAAGCCCTGAAGAAGATCAAAACGTTGGATGGCATTGAACGAAGAGGATTGGTGTTGCAGTTGATCACTAGCCTTAAACAGGTTTGCAATCATCCCTCCCATTATCTTAAAAAATCCGAAACAACACCAGAACTATCTGGCAAGGCGGCACTGCTGATGGATCTGCTTTCCACGATGGAGGAGAATGGGGAGAAGGTGATTATCTTCACACAATACAGGCAGATGGGGGAGCTGTTAAAGGCGATGATAAGAGAGCGATTTTCAACCGAAGCGCTGTTTCTCCATGGTGGGGTATCACGTAAAAAGAGGGATGATATGGTCGACCGTTTCCAAGGTGAGCCCTATACCAAGATCATGATTCTCTCTCTAAAAGCCGGTGGTACTGGACTTAATCTTACGGCGGCACAAAACGTCATTCATTTTGATCTATGGTGGAATCCTGCCGTAGAAGCGCAGGCCACCGATCGTGCTTACCGCATAGGTCAGACCAAAAATGTTATGGTTCACCGACTCATCACCAAAGGAACATTTGAAGAGAAAATTGACCGCATGATCAAAGACAAAAAAGAACTGGCCGACCTTGCAGTACTCAGTGGTGAGAAGTGGATAGGCGAGTTTGGAGATAATGAATTAAGGGATATCTTCTCACTCGGAGAGTGATGGTTTTTGAACCAATAGAAGTTATTATGCCTCTGGTGGCTTGAATAGTTACAGTGTTTTTTTGCTGAATTATAGGTAACTATTCAGCTACACCTTGTTTTACAACCGTGCTGAATAGTTACAATTATAGCTTATAAGAAATAAGAAGTGCGATGTATGTGCAAACACTTGCAGCATCTAGACCTTAATGAAACTTTAGTTGCAACATGCGCCCACCAGAAATATCTGCAATTTTTTGAAATGCTACTTTCGTTGATGTATCACTATTACCCAACGGCAGCGTAAATACAGGTGCCTTAATAGCATGATAATGCACCGTATCGGTCGGTGGCTCATCACCAATCAGCATATAAGCACCTGGAATAGGTACATCTTTTGTTAGTACATCAAAAGCATGTCCAACTGTTTCTTGATTGCCAATAAATGGTGCGCTTTGCATCAGATAATCAAACATTTCACCCATCGTACCGCTATATGTACCAAGTCGATTGTCGGCATACCATGTAATCGCACTTAAATGCTTGCCTGAACGAATCGCTATAACCCGTAAAATAGGAATCAAAAAAGCTGTTACCCCATGCATAGAACCCGTAGCATCAATAACCAAATGCAAGTCTTTACCAGGCAGAGCACGCAGACCGTTAATCATCATCTCAAAATCTTTTCGCCCCTGCCCCTTACCAAGACCTGCTGAAGCCAATACTTTATTCATTTGAGCCTGAGAATCTGAACCAACCAAGGTATTCATTTCCTCTAGCAATTCTAAATTACGCGATTTAGCCGATGCCAAGTCTTTTTTTAGCTGAGCAATCTCCTCCTTGGTCTTAAATGACTCGCCTGAATCCTGCGCTTTTGAAACCATCAAAAACATCGCAAATAAAAAGATAAATGCCGCCAACATCAACAATGCCATATCGGAAAAAACTTCGTAAATAGAGGTTGTGTCCTGCTCGCGACGTGAACGCATGTTTAATCCTCAGGCTTGTTTTCTACACGGCTCTGCGCTGCAACGCCTACCGAAAATCCCATCGAAGCCAAAAGACGCTGTTTAAAGTTCGCTAGCTTCTTTTGCAAAGTCAGCTCATAACGCAAAACCTTGGCATAATGACGATGCACCGCAATGGCTTTAAATACTTCATCATCACTGGCTTTCAAACGCGTTGCAGCTTTCAAATCTTGCATTTCTTCCGAAAAATCAGACATCGCAACCCTACTTTGCTGTAACGCTTGGGTTAATGCTGAAAGCCTTGTTTCCATGCCTACCACGACACGGTCTAATTGCCTAAAATCACGCTGCACCGATGGTGTCAAATCAACAGCCGCATAGACCATACAAGTGCGCGTTAATAAATCTTGTAAAGCTTCAATGGAGTTATCACCAATATAGGCAAACATGCGTAACAACACCCCGCCCATAATTGAACCCAATAAGGTCGTATAAAATGCCAAACCCATACCAGACATGGCCTCACGCAGACCAATCAAAACCGACATGGTATCAGAACCAACATTTTCAAGCGCTCCATTCAAACCTGTTAAAGTAATTGTCAGACCCAAGACAGTACCAATGAGTCCCATAGTAATCATAAGACTGCCAAGAAGTGCTACAAAACGAGCCCCGCGAATATAGCCTGAAAATTCCACCGTACTAAGTGCGGACAAATCAACCTGACCACCATTTTTATGAATATATTGCAGCGACGAAATAAAACGACTGCTTACTTGCCGACCTTTGGCAGTCGCCCCATACAAACCATGCTTCTCAAGCTGATATTGTAGGCGATAAGCATAAAACCACTCCCATGTTAACCCTGCAACATGGACAAAACTAATAAATACGCCAAAGACAAATGTACCCAAAATAACCCATGTCACACGCGATGTATCATAAATAATATAATTCCAGATATCCGCCTGCTGAAACAACTGTATAAACACCGAGGCACATATACATGCCCATATCACCCACAAAACCAATGTTTTTAAACCACGTTGATCCAGTGCCTTTTGATTCTGCGCCACGCCTGCCCCCTATTCTCTAACCCGCATTATTCACAAATACTGCCGCGCAATCATCACGTCAATCAGGTGAATTGCCTAGCAAGAGAGTATCCCCTAAGGGATTCATGAATAATGCGGACTAAAAAGACTAAGCTTATACCCCTTCAATCAAGGATGCATTTAAATCTTCGGGAGCAGTGTAGCCCATCATTTCAAACAATGTTGCTGCCAAATGCGACAACCCTGGTATCACCGATAAATCATCACCCTCTTGTGGCTGGCGAAGCTGATACGAACCATCAAACGCTGAATCAAACAGAATACAAGGCACAGGATTAATCGAGTGCTTGGTACAAGGTTCACTGCCATCACCCTTAAATATTTTCATTTCCTCAGCATTACCATGATCGGCTGTAATTAAAGCGCAACCACCCACTTTTTCCAATGCCTCAACAATACGGCCCACCGCAGCATCCACAGCTTCAATCGCTGCAATTGCTGGTGCAAGCGCACCACAGTGCCCAACCATATCTGCATTGGCAAAATTTATCAGACCAAAGCCATAATCACCCGACTCAATCAATACAACTGCTTGTTCAGCAATCTCAGGCGCTTTCATTTTCGGCGTATCTGCAAATGAAACCCCCTTATCTGAAGGAATTAAAATATAATCCTCCATTGTATCATCCAATGGTTTACGATAACCACCATTAAAGAAAAATGTAACGTGCGGAAACTTCTGGGTTTCAGTCAAACGAAACTGTTTGATACCCATTTCTAGGATACGTTTACCAAATGGAGCTTCCACTTTGGTCGAGCCCATAAGTTGCAAGTTTGGAAGGTTCCGATCTTCATCATACACCATCATGCCCGCAAACAGTATATCTGGCCCTTGGTGATCAATTCCACCACGATCAAAGCCATCAAAATCATCGACTTCAAAGGCTTCTGTGATTTCAATCGCACGATCAGCACGAAAATTCACCATCACTACAGCATCACCATCTTGCACCGTACCAACAGCCTCATTTTCTGCATCCACTATCAAAAAACCTGGCAAATCTTGATCAATTATATCTGGATTTTCAGCACGAAATGATTGCACAGCTTCTTGCATGCTGGTGAACCTATGAACACACACACCATGCACCATGGCATCCCAACCAGGCTTTACCTTGTTCCAATCCTGATCCCGATCCATAATAATTTTCTCGCGCCCACCGGCTGAAGCAAAGGCATAATCAAAGCCTTGCGCATTCAAGTCAGCAAACACATCTTCCAATTGGGCAATATAATCTTGCGCAGTTTGAATGCCTACATCACGACCATCAAGCAAAGCATGCACACGCAATACTTTCACACCTTGTTCAGCCGCGTATCTAGCAAGTATAATAAAATGATCAATATGCGAATGAATGTTGCCATCCGAGAGCAAGCCCAACAAATGCAGTGTCCCAGCAGCTTGAACTTTGGCAATCACTTGTGCCAATACATCCGACGTATAAAAAGAACCATCAGCAATAGCATTGTTAATACGCGTTGGGCCTTGTTTAAGAATTTGACCGGCGCCCATGGTTAAATGGCCTACTTCCGAGCCGCCCATATCCTTATTGGAAGGTAGCCCCACATATTCACCATGCGTCATCAATTGTGTATGCGCATAATTTTTCCACAAACGATCAAAGACAGGTGTATTTGCCTGTGCCACGGCATCTTCGGAACCACCCGTACCCATGCCCCAACCATCCATGACAATCAAAAGTGTTGGCTTTCCTTTGGTAAAACGATGCATCATCTAGCTGACTCCTACCTATAAAACATTGGGGTTACCATAACCCTTCAACGAAAAAAGCCCAGTCAAATGACTGGGCTCTCACATTACAAGTTATAAAGATTAATCTTTAGAATTATTAGCTTTATCTGCTACATTTGATAACAATATAGGTGCAACAACACCCATTATAAAAAACAAAATAAGCGGATAAATAAATGCCGTTAACTGTTGTTCCATAACCACAAACCTCCCATAGAAAGTGAATCTTGGCCAGATATTATCCCTGATATCCATGCCTTGCAAGCTTTAGGGTTATTTTTGTAGGTGCAAAATGAAAATATCCGCTTTTAGCAACACGAAATATCCTCTTTGGGCTTCGGTTTGGAAGCATTTTATGCAAGCGAGGATTTTACAGATGAGAGCACCAGACAAGTCTGACCTATTGATGCATGCAATGTTTTCCCATGCTAGCAAGAATGAAATAAGAATGGTTCAGGCGCTCTTGTTCATCAATCCAGTGATTTTGGCGACGTAATTGATAGTTTCCTGCGGCATGCGTTCAGAGTGGCGTTCGAGATTACCCATGCCCCAATTGTAGGCGGCCAGAGTTAGCCCGACATCACCATGATAACGATCCATAAGCTGTTTTAGATACTTGCTACCGGCCT
>JAUZQS010000036.1 GCA_030950875.1 Mariprofundaceae bacterium
TTCAATATCGCTAATAATATCCGCAGGTGAATCATATTCGATTTCTTCGTACACAATCTCTTTGTAGCGGTTGATGCTTAAATCCCAATCATTGCCTTTGATCTCATCGAAGGGAACGAGAAAACTTTGTTCGGTGCGGCTGCGATTTTGTTCTGTATCACGCTGTTTAAAGCGTGCGATGATGTCGGGGATATTGTTATTGGCTATGGTTGCTCTCTTATCATCAAGGCTGTAGCCATCAGCCTGCATGTCGTAGAACCAAACGTTATCTGTACCCCCATTGTTGGTTTTGGTGAAAACTAGGATCGCGGTACTTACACCTGCATAAGGTTTGAACACACCACTGGGCATAGAAATCACAGCTTCAAGTTTTTGCCCTTCCACCAAAGTCTGACGCAGATTCTTATGTGCATTCGATGAACCAAACAATACGCCGTCAGGTACAATCACGGCACAACGCCCACCAATTTTAAGCATCCTAAGCATCAAGGCTAAAAATAGCAGTTCGGTCTTTTTGGTTTTGACGGTTTTCAGTAGTGATGATTCCACACTGTCATAATCTAATGAGCCTTTGAATGGTGGGTTCGCCAGAATCAAGCTGAATTGCTCACGAATACCTGCGTTGGCTTCACTCAAGGCATCACGGCCCAACAGGTTGGGGTGCTCAATGCCATGCAGTTGCAAATTCATCGCACCAATACGAAGCATGGTGGAATCAAACTCAATGCCAGTGAACATCTTGGTGTTGTAATGCTCACGGAATGACGGGTCGTGAAACCACTCTGGTTTATGCTCATGCACATATTCACCCGCTGCAACCAGAAAGCCTGCTGAACCACATGATGGGTCACATACCGTGTCTTCCTGCGTCGGTTCCATCATCTCCACCATCATTTTAATGATATGGCGAGGCGTGCGGAACTGACCATTGGTGCCAGCTGTAGCAATCTTGGAAAGCAGGTATTCGTAGAGGTCACCCTTGGTATCGCGGTCATCCATGACGATTTTATCAATCATCTGCACCACTTGGTCGAGCAGCTTGGGTGTGGGAATCATAAAGGTGGCACCCTTCATATATTGTGCAAATACACCTGCGGCACTGCCGAGCTGTTTCATGTGTTCAAACACAGTTAAATCACGGACAGAAGGCTTGATAAAAAGGTCAAACATGGATTCAGGGTCGTAGCTCTTAAATGTATGCCAGCGAAAGGCTGAATGTTCGGCTTGATAAATCGTTTTTGAAACTTCACCACCAATCCGTTTTTTACCAATGAATGTGGCTTTCTTTTCTTCTAATAGCTGCGACTCATCCAAACGCCGCAAAAACAATAAAAAGGTAAATTGTTCAATCACCGTCAGCGGATTACTGATGCCACCTGTCCAAAATGCTTCCCAAATTTTATCAACTTGGCTTTTCAATTCACCTGTAATCATGGGTGTTTTTCCTCTATGTGCTTAATGCCGCTTGTTTTTCTTCCAAGCTTTCCCAGCGAGCATAAGCATCAAGTATTTGTTCGTCCAATGTCGATAGGCGGATTTGATCGTTTTGATAGGCTTCAGGATTGCTGGTGAAATAATCGGGGTTGCAGAAACGCACCTCAATAGCAGCTTTTTCTGACTCCATATTTTCAATGTTTAAGGGTAGATCATCCAGCTCTTTTTGCTCTTTGTAGGAGAGTTTTTTTAATGTTTTGGGTTGTTTTGGAGAATTATCTTTAGGTTGTTTCTCAATTTGACTGCATTTTTCATCTTGTTTCTCATCGTCTATGCGACGTTGTTTCCAAGCTTGATAATCGGAATAGCCGCCTTCAATAGGAATGATTTCACCGTTGCCTTCAAATGCCAAAATGCGTGATACCACACGATCCATAAAAGCGCGGTCATGACTGACCACAATGACCGTGCCATCGTACTTTGCCAATGCCTGCTCTAACACTGCCAATGTGCCAATATCCAAGTCATTGGTTGGCTCATCAAGAATTAATACATTGGCTGGTTCAAGTAATAACTTGGCTAAGAGTAGACGCCCACGCTCACCACCAGAAAGGGCAGCAACGCGTACATTTAGGCGCTCTTTATCAAACAGGAAATCTTGCATATAGGTAACAATATGGCGAGGCTCATGCCCGCCAACATGCACATAATGACCCCCTTGTGGCAGCAAGACATCTTTGAGTTTGGTCGATTCATCCAAATCGCGCATTTGCGTTAAAAATGCAGGTGCTAAACGCACGCCATGCCGAACACGGCCACTTTCTGGGGCAATTTTCCCGAGCAAAATATTTAGCAAGGTGGTTTTGCCGACCCCGTTCGGACCAATCAGACCAACACGTTCGCCTGCCATGATTTTGTGTTCAAAGTGATCGGCAATGGTAATGCGTTTGCCATCAGGGTGTGTGAAATGGTGTGATAACTCGACTGCCTCCATTAGCATCTTTCCTGGTTTCACACCGCAAGCCACGCGTAAATCCACATCGCCACCACGCATACGACGGGCAGCGCGTTGTTTACGCAGCTCTTCTAAGGCTCGAACGCGACCTTCGTTGCGTGTGCGACGGGCAGGAATGCCACTGCGAATCCAGCGTTCTTCACCTGCCAACATACTATCAAATTTGCGATTCTGACTATCTTCAATGGCGAGCATTTCTGCCTTTTTCTCTAAATATTCGGCATAGGAATATGGAAAGTGGGTTAAATGACCGCGATCCAATTCAATAATTTCTTCGGCGACGGCATCCAAGAAGTAACGATCATGGGTAATAAATAATACTGAACCAGGAAAGCTGGCAACAAAATCTTCCAGCCATTCAATAGAAGCGATATCCAAATGATTGGTTGGCTCATCAAGCAGTAAAATATCAGGATTGGAAACCACCGCTTGCGCCAAGGCTACGCGACGCAACCAGCCACCTGATAACTCTCCAACATCACGTTGTAGTTCCAGACCTAACTTTGAAACTGCCATTTCAATGCGTGCATGCAATTGCCAAGCATCGGCATGATCCAATTCGGCTTGTAGGCGATCTACCTTTTTTAGTGCGGCATCAGAGCTATCATGTTGCAAGGTCTGCAGGGCTATTTGATAGTCTTCAAGCAGTGCTGCAACACTGCCTAGGCCATCGGCAACGACATGAAAAACACTTTGCCCTGCATCATAATGCGGTGCTTGTGGTAAATATGCGACTTTGCTGCCATTGCGAAGGGTAATGTTGCCACTATCGCTATCCACGAGGCCGGCCATGATTTTTAGTAGCGTTGACTTGCCTTCACCATTGCGTCCAATCAGTCCGATACGCACGCCCTTACCAATACTTAGGCTTACATCATCAAGTAGGACTTGGGAGCCAAAGGCTTTATCAAGGTGGTTTAAGGTCATCATAGGCATGGGCAAATACTAACCTTGATAGGACATAGACTTCTACCTATGACTTTTTTATTGTAGGTTTGGCTAATGTTTTATGGGCAGAAAAAAATATGCGCTAAGATGTGTGAATGGCTATGCAAGGCTAGTTTGTTTGGCCTGTTTTTTTTATATGCCAGTTATGGATACGGTGAAGATTTGGCAGATGTTCAGATTGATATAAGTCAGCCTGTGATCTACTGTGATATTTCTTCTGATAGAGGCTTGAAAAAGTTAGAACTTGCCCTAAAAGAGGGCAGTTTGATAACCTATACGTGGGAAATCATTATCGAAGAGAAGCGTGATTACTGGCTCAATAAAAGCATTGGTAGCGTGCAGTTTAGCCGTCAAGTTGTGCCAGATTTGCTTTCTCGACAATGGCTGTTAAAAGATAGTAATAGTGGGATTACCAGTACAACATTATCGACGCATAAGGCGATTTCTTTTTTAGCGCGTTTAAAACACTTCCCAATTATTGATAAAAGCTTGCTACAGCCTGGCACGAGTTACTCGATTAGAGTGAAGTTATATGTTGAAGAAGGCGAAGTAAGTGAACACTGGTGGAATGCCGTGACCAAGTTTGGAAAAACAGTGGCCGTCGGCAGTTTTACACTACCATGAGTTTATGGGTTCGTATTTTACCATTATTATTATCCATAGCCCTTTGGGTGGTCATTGCATGGTTATGGCCAAGTCATACCTCACCTGATTTGCAAGTAGTGGCATGGGTGAATATTAGCTTGTTGTCGGCGCTCTCCGTGTTGTTGTTTTTATATGGGATGAAGCTTTTCCTACAAAGAAAAGAACCTCGCCCAGGTTCGCGATTACGAGCCAAGTTGGTGATTGGCATGGTGGGAATGTTGTTAATCCCCGCAGGGGCGCTACAAATTGCAGCCAACCAAATGGTCGAAAAGGGCATGAATGTCTGGTTTGATGTGCGTGTGGATACGTTGTTGGATAGAGCCTTAAGTCTGGCGCAGGGTTTTTATAGTCGTATTGATCAAGATATGCGACACAACCTTGAGCAATATATGAATGATGATGCCTTGCTATCGGATATTGCTAATTTGCCAGGGAGTTACAGGAGCTTAAATACTCGCATGATGGATGTGTTAAAGCGTGAGGGATGGCAGAGCATCCAACTTTATGATCGCAATGAGCGTTTGATTGCCGCCGTGCAAGCTGAAGGCTTATCTGATTTTAAACCCGAAGCCTTTACAGAGCAAGCGCTTGTTACCTTAACGATGGGTAGAATAAGCAGTGAGTTGTTTAACATACAAAATGAAGAAATGCTGATTGCTTATGCACCCATTCGTATTCATCAGCACATTGTTGCATTGCTTAAGGTGAAAACTGTCTTGCCTACAGGTTTGATTCAACATGCCCGTGCTGTGGAGTCTGATTACCGTACCTATAAAGAGCTGGAAAGGCACCGCCAATCTATCCGTGATATATTCACCCATGCCATGTTGTTTATCACCTTGGTGATTGTTTTGGTCGTTGGTTTTATTGCAGTGGCCTTTGCAAGGCGCTTAACCAGCCCCATTGGACAACTAGCCCATGCCCTGAAGAAAATTACAGATGGTAACCTTGATGTGTCGATTCCAAACGCATCGGATGATGAACTTGGTGACTTGGTGCATTCATTTAACCGCATGGCCCTGCATATGAAGCAGAATGTGGAGGCTCTTGAGAAAGCACAAGTGGATTTAAGTGATGCTTTAACCAGCAGTCGTCAGCGGCAATATGTTTTGGAAACATTGCTCGCTAACTTGCAAAGTGGTGTATTGTTGCTCAATGAACATGGGGAAATTCGTCTTATGAATCAATCACTGCGTGAGCTGCTTATTTTGCAGCCCAATGAATGGGTGAGCGGTCGTAATTTTGCTGACCTAAGTCGAGGCAAACTGCATTTGGTGCATGATTTTTATGATGAATTGAGTCATCAGCAGAATGAAACACTGCAACGTGAGTTAGAGATTACGATTCAAGGTGAAAAACGACACATTTTGGCGCGTGGGGCACGTTTGAATGGATCTGGGTTATCTGGGTTCTCTGGTTATTTATTATTATTGGATGATGTAAGCCAATTGGCTGAGGCACAGCGCCATCGTGCTTGGTCTGAAGTTGCCCAGCGTTTGGCGCATGAGATTAAAAACCCACTTACACCGATTAAGTTGGCTGCAGAACGCTTGCAACGACGCTTTCGTTCACAAGTGGATAATCATGATGTCTTTGATAGCTGTACGCATGCGATTATTGGACAAGTTGAGCGCTTGCAACGCCTGGTTGCCGATTTCTCGACACTGGCTCGTTTGCCGAAGCCCCATTGTAAATCAGTTCAGTGCGCAACATTTGTACAGGAACTGCGTGATTTGTATAGTGCTTATTCACGCGTACGTGTTGCCGACATGCCCACTGATTTATCATGTCATTGTGATGCCGATCAAGTGCGACAAATTCTTATTAATTTGATGGAAAATGCCTTGGCGGCAACGGAAGATGAGCAACAACATATTCGCTTATACCTTTCCCATGATAATGAAATGGTTCGTTTTCATATTGAAGATGATGGAGCGGGTATTCCAGAAGCGGTGCGTGAACATATGTTTGAGGCATATTATTCAACAAAGTCGACAGGGTCAGGCTTGGGCTTATCTATCGCCAAGCGTATTGCAGATGAACATGCTGGTGACTTATCCCTCGTATCAAGTAGTAGCCCGACACATTTTTGTTTGGCTTTACCGATGCATCCACCGCAAGAAAAAATTATTAAAAAGGTTCAGGAGGAGATATGAGCGGACATATCATGATTGTTGATGATGAACAGGCTATTCGTGAATCTTTACAAGGGCTATTTGAGGATGAAAACTATATCGTCAGCTTGGCACCATCGGGCGAAGAAGCCGTTGCACGATTTCGCAAACAACCTGTGGATTGTGTATTGCTAGATATTTGGATGCCAGGCATTGATGGCTTGGAAACCATGGTGCGCTTGCATCAATTGGATGACGAGTTACCCATTATTATGATGTCAGGGCATGCAACCATTGATACCGCTGTGCGGGCGACACGCCAAGGGGCATTTGATTTTGTTGAAAAACCATTGTCCTCTGAAAAGTTACTTGTACTTGTGCGAAATGCGCTTGAAAAACGAAAATTAACACGTGAAAATATAGACCTTAAACAAAATATACAACAGCAATCGCGCCATGAATTAATGGGTGATAGCGAGGCAATTTGTAAGGTGCGAGAGCTGATTCAACGTGTGGCAGTGACGGATACGCCAGTATTGTTGTTGGGTGAGCATGGAACGGGAAAGGCTGTTGCAGCGCGTATGTTGCATCAACAGTCCAAGCGTGCAGAAGCACCTTTTATGGATATGAATATTGCCAGTATTCCTGATGGAAAAATGGACTCTGAGTTATTTGGTCATGAAAAGGGTGCTTTCCCAGGAGCATTGCATATGCAACGGGGGCGTTTTGAGTCTGGGCACGAAGGCAGCCTGTTTCTTGATGAAATTGGTGAATTAAGCCTGAGTGCTCAAGCTAAAATTCTTCATGCTATGCAGGGGCGACGTATTCAGCGCTTGGGAAACCCCGCAGACATACCTGCGAATGTTCGGATTTTGGGGGCAACATCATCAAATCCTGAAAATATGTTAAAACAAGGTGTGTTGCGAGAGGATTTTTATTACCGATTAAATGTGATTACTATTCAGTTGCCGAGTCTGCGCGAACGTGTAGAGGATTTGCCATTATTAACTGAGACGATTGCTTTGGAACAGGCGGCTCTTTTGGGCGGTGATGCGGTGCAATTTACGAAGTCTGCACAACAATCGATGAGTAATTATGCTTGGGCAGGTAATGTGCGCGAGCTACGTAATTATATTGAACGCTGTCATATTTTGCAGCCTGGAGAAGAGATTACAGCTGAAAGTATGCCGCCATTGGATACGGCAAAGCAGGTTAGTAGTAAGCCGAAGGCTGTGGTTGTGGATGACGCAGACCATAGTTTCAACCAAGCACGGGAGCATTTTGAACGTGGTTATTTATTACACCACCTTGATAAACACGGATGGAATATTAGCCATACAGCTGCAGACATTGGCATGGAAAGGAGCCAGTTACACCGTAAAATAAAACACTTCTCACTGACTCAAATGGAGAAAGAACAATGAACGTTTTAATTTTAGGTGCTGGTGAAGTGGGCTTTCATATTGCGCAGCGTTTGGCATCAGAAGGGAATAATGTTTCGGTGATTGATAATGATGCAGCGCGTTTGCAACGTGTGGCAGATACCATGGATGTAAAAACCATTCTTGGCCATGCCACGCACCCAAGCACGCTCGCACAAGCAGGTGCTGAGAATGCTGAGTTATTGATTGCTGCGACAACCAGTGATGAGACCAATATGTTGGCATGTCAGGTTGCCCACTCGTTATTTAAAGTAACGACCAAAATGGCACGTATTCGTGAAACGGATTATGTGAATCACCCCGAATTATTTGGTCGGGATGAGTTGCCCATTGATTTGATTATTTCGCCTGAAAATGAGGCTGCCAAATCGATTATTAAGCGTTTCCAAATTAGTTCCGCAGTTGATGCACAAGAGTTTGCAGGGGGTAAAGTGCAACTGCTGGGAATGCGCATTCCTCCCAAAGGGCATTTGGCGGGTGTTGCCTTAAGTGAGCTACAGGAAGTGTTAGGGGATGATTTACGAACGTATGTTGTGGCACACGAGCATAATCGCTTGTGGCGTGTGCCTAAGCCTGAAACGGTGCTATTGGCAGGCGATAGTATTTATTTGGCTGTTGCAGGTCATGACGTGGATCGTTTGTTGGAATGTATGGGGGCAGTGGGTGGGGATGAAAAAAGCAGTGCGCAACGCAATGTATTGATTGTGGGTGGCGGGCATGTTGGTTATATCGTGGCACAACAATTGGAGCTACTTGGCACATCGGTTAAATTAATCGAACATAACCCTATGCGTGCAGAATGGTTGGCAGAACACTTGGATCGTACAGTTGTTATCCATGGCGATGCCTTGGATAGGGAGCTTCTTGAAGAGGAAGCGATTGATACCATTGATGATTTTCTGGCTCTTACCAATGATGATGAAACCAATATCTTAGGTAGCTTGATAGCCAAGAAATATAAGGTTCCACATATTGTAACGCTGGTGAATCAGGCTATTTACAGCGATTTAACGCGCGAAATGGGTTTGGAAATTACCGTGTCACCACGCTTGACTACAGCATCAGCCATTTTGCGGCATGTGCGCAAAGGGCGTATTTTTGGACTTTCGTCATTGGGCGATGGTACGCTGGAAGTTCTAGAGGCTGAAGCACTTAAAACGTCTGCGATTTTGGATACGCCATTGAGTGAGTTAAAACTGCCTGAAAATACAGTCATTGGTGCGATTATTCGTGGTGACGAGGTAATTATTCCTGATGGCCACTCGACGGTTGAGCCCAACGATCATGTACTGTTGATTACACAAGGAACGGCTTTGCGTGAAGTTGAAAAGCTTTTTGAAGTTGGCTTGGAGTTTTTTTAATGATTATCATGACGCAACTACATCAGGCGCGGTTAACAAGCTATGCACATTAAAGGTGTCATATGGACTCTCGGTGTCCTGATTGTTTTATTTGGAGCTGGCATGTTACTCCCTGCTTTGGTATCGCTGTATTTTTCTTCAGGCCATGCGGATCACTTTTTTATTGCTGGTGCAATGACTGCAACACTGGGTTTTGGCATGATGAAGTGGGGAGGTGGCTCCCCCAAACGACTTAGTCATAAAGATGGTTTTTTAATTGTAGCATTGGCCTGGGTTATCTTGTCTTTGCTTGGTGCGATTCCATTTTGGACGACGGGTGTGTGTGTAAGCATTGTGGATGGATTATTTGAGTCTACATCGGGCTTAACCACGACAGGCGCAACGATTCTTACGGGTTTGGATCAGCTCCCGCCATCTATTTTATTCTGGCGATCGATGCAGGAATGGTTGGGTGGTATGGGTATTATTGTACTGGCGGTAGCAGTGATGCCGCTTCTCGGCGTGGGTGGCATGCAGTTATTTCGCGCTGAAGCACCAGGGCCAGTAAAAGACAAGCTTACAGCTCGAGTGACAGAAACTGCCAAAGCTTTATGGTATATATACTTAGCGATGACCGTACTTGCAGCTATTGGCTTATGGCTGGCAGGTATGACACCATTTGATGCGATTAATCATGCGATGACCACGGTAGCAATTGGTGGGTTCTCTACCCATGATGCTAGTATGGGTTATTATGATTCCATCTGGATTCGAGGCCTAACGGTTGTATTTATGCTGTTGGCGGGCATCAATTTCACATTGCATTTTGCGGCTATGCGGCGCGGATTTTCAATCAAAAGCTATAGTCACGATGATGAATTTCGTACATATATCAAATGGATGTTTGTATTAATCATTTTAATTGGCGGGCTCACCCTACTTACAGGCAGTGGCACATGGGATGAAATTATTTTTAATACAGTCGCGGTCGCAACCACCACAGGTTTTGCGGTGAGTGATTATGCGCTTTGGCCACCAGGTACGACGATGTTATTATTTGCGGCAATGTTTGTTGGGGCTTGTGCTGGCTCAACAGGTGGCGGCATGAAGGTTGTGCGTGTTTTGCTATTGTTTCGCCAAGGAATGCGTGAAATACGCCGCTTGATTCATCCGCATGGCATTATTCATGTGAAAATTAATGAACAAAGTATTAGTGGTCCTGTTGTACAAACTTTATGGGGTTTCTTCGTATTGTATATGGTTTGTTATGCTATTGTGGCCATACTTGTGGCATTTACAGGCGTGGATATGCTTACATCACTCACGGCTGCGGCTGCTTGTATTACCAATACAGGGCCAGGTTTTGGTGCTGTGGGTCCGGCAGGAACGTATGCCAGTCTGCCAGATACTGCCAAAGGGGTTTTGATGTTTGGTATGGTATTAGGTCGCTTGGAGATTTTTACTTTCTTTGTGCTTCTTGTCCCCGAATTCTGGCGGAAATAATATAGCTGCTCATATCACCATTTATTTTCCCGATAGCGGCGTTGAAAAATGCTCATGTACAGGAGTACATTGCGCTTTTTCGCCTTGCCATCAGAAAAAGCATGGCAATCTGAGCAGCTATAGGCTGTTTTGGAGTATTATAAAACTAATGTAATTGGAACTTGGATAGTTTCACCGTTATCTTTAATAGGGATTGGATATAAGCCGCGTGGGCAAGGGCCAGATATGCAATCACCTGTTACAGGGTCGAACAGTGCACCGTGGGTATGGCAAAGGAGTGTTTGTCCATCATCGGAGAAAAACTGATTGGGCACCCAGTCCAGAGGGCTGCCAACATGTGGGCAATGATTTCGATACGCATAAGCCTTGCCATCGATGCAAATAGCAAAACCACCCTCTTTAATTTTCAGAAGCTTTTCTTCACCATCAATTTTAGTTTGTATTTGTACGGTTATATCAAAGCTGACTGATGCACCTTCTTGTGGCTGTGGGATGGTTTGCCATACGGATGTTGAAAGGCTCTTTTCTTTTAGCAATCCAGTGCCTTTTGATATGCAAGCATAGCTTCTTGCCATTGTTCTTTTTGCGTTAGCCATTCAGCTTGGGTCTGCCAAAATTCACGGCAGGGTTGTGTTTCAAGTAAACTGGACAAAGCTTCTTCTGCCAAACCATCGAGTTTTCCAGCATGAGCAAGACGGGCTACCAACCATTGTAAAGCTGCAGTGCCCTGTTGTTTCTCAAGCTTACGAAATGCAGCCAGAGCAGCGCTATTTAAAAGCTCGAAGCTTGCTTTTGCAATGTTAAGATCGCTATGCTTTTGCAAATGACCCAGCCATAATTTCTCAGCGGTTTTGGCATTATGTTCTTTAATATGAGCATACCCCAAGGCAAGCACAACGGCGCCACTTTCTGGTTGCATGCGATAAGCCTTTCTTAAGTACTCCATGCCATGTTTAGGCTCTTGCTCTGCCAATGCCAACCATGCACGAGCCATTTCTGGTTTAGCACGTGAGGCCGAGCGGTAACCATGCTTCCAAATACTTTCCAGACGCTCAACGGCATGCTTCCAGTCTTGCTCTTCAACCGCTAAATCTGCCATGCGAATGAGCGCCAAAGGTGCGTTGGGCTGGCTTTTTAACCAAGCCTCTAAATGGACTTTTCGTGTTGCAATGTCAGGTCTAGGTTTGGCTTCAGGGTCGGTTGCAATACGCGCACGTAATGCAATCATCAAGCTATCATCATTGCTTGCAGAAAGGCCTTGATCCGTAGCTGAAGCAGTGCTTGTGTGAAGTAGTGCCACAGCCCAATCAGGAATAACACCGCGCGATTTTTTAAAGGCGCGTTTGCCATAATCACCGCGCATATCCAAGTATTGGGCAATGCCATCGCGCAGCCGTTGTTCACGGCGTTTCTTTCCGCCCATACGCAGCGTTTGCCAAAGTTGGCCTGGCCCTGCAATAAGTGCAGAAAGTAAGCGTTGAATGAGCCATAGAACACCGAAGATAAGCAATAAACTTACTACAAATGCACCTTGGCGTGTTTCAAATTGCCAACCAAAGGCTTCAATACGCAATGTTTGTAGTGCAATATCAGGGAATAAGGTGAGTACAATGGTAAGAATAAGTGCAATGAGAAGAAGGAATTTTAGGCGCATTTAAGACTCCTCCAACCAAGATTGTGCAGCTTGGCGAAGTTTTTTGACATCTGCCTGAATGGCATCAAAGCTTTCAGGCAATTGCAGCACTCCAGCTTGCTTGACCTCTTCTTTGTTCGTGTTGAAATGTTTGAGTAAACGTAGTTGTAATTGGGCGCGTAATTCCGTCCATGCAGTGCCAGTTGGCCATTGCTCTAAATTCATGCCTTGCTTGGTATGCAGCAGGGCATTTTTCAACGCCAGTAGAGCTGCTTCCTGACTGCTTTGCGAACGCTTGAGACTAAATTGTTTGATAAGCCATTCCAGCCATGGATTGGAATTATTGGCGGTGATTGCCGTAGAAATGATATTATCATATTCATCGGGTTTAAGTATGATTATTAGATGGTCAATTTCTTGTTGCCATTGTTGAACATCATTTTGTCGCTCCTCCGCCAGTTTTAGCATGGTTTCGGCTTGGGAGCGTTGCTCTGTTGTGAGCGATGGTAATAAGCTTATTTCCTGCCATGCGAGCTTAATTTGTGGTAAATGACTGTTGTGTTTCATGATCCAAGTGAGGCGGGAGTGAAGCTGCATGGATTCCAGCATCGACTGAGAATGAGCTACATCATGTTGTTGTTCACGTAAGACCTGTAGTTCACCTTGTAAGTCTTTCATGCTTTCTTGGAGTGTGGTGATAGCTGCGATTAAAGCCTCGCCTTCTTCACTACTGATCGGTGTAGGGATGGTTGTAGAAATGGGTGCTTTTAAAGCGGGCACATCAACTGGCTTGCTTACTTTGTTTTGAACTAGCTCAACAATATCGCTTTTATGCGAGGTATCAGGGAGGGAGGTGATAGCAATGGGAACATGATGGGGTTTCAGTAGATAATTCTGCTGATAATAATTGAGAGCAAAGATTGATGTTGCAGAGCCTACGATAAAAGCCAGTATAAAAAGAGGCCAACGGCGCGGTTGAGCGGGTTCTTTTTTGATATCCAGATTCTCTGGAGAAGTGTCCTCCAGAGAATTTTCTTCAATCACGATTGCGTCATCTGATGGCGCTGCAGTAGTTTCTTTTTTGTCAGTCATGCTTTAATCATCGTTCAACCAGCGGGCTACGTCCAGTGCATGATAGGATAAAATCAAATCTGCCCCAGCGCGTTTAAAGCCAAGCATGGTTTCCAGAACGACACGTTTTTCATCAATCCAGCCGTTAGCAGCGGCAGCTTTGACCATGGCATACTCCCCCGATACGTTGTACACCGCCATTGGTAAATTGGTAGCATCTTTGACTTCACGCACAATATCCATGTATGCCAAGGCGGGTTTTACCATTAACATATCTGCACCTTCTTGCACATCCAATAAGGCTTCTTTGATGGCTTCACGGCGATTGGCAGGATCCATTTGATAGCTGGCTCTATCGCCAAATGTCGGGGTGGAATCTGCAGCATCACGGAAAGGTCCAAAATAGCCCGAAGCATACTTCACTGCATACGACATAATTGGCGTTTCAGTGAATCCCGCTTCATCCAAGCCCAAACGAATCGCAGCAATCATGCCATCCATCATGCCCGATGGGGCAACAATATCGACACCAGCCTTGGCATAAGACACTGCTTCTTTTTGTAAATTTTCAAGTGTGGCATCATTATCGACTTCTTCACCGCATAACACACCACAATGACCATGTTCGGTATATTCACAAAAACATGTGTCGGCAATGACGCATATATCTGGGCAAGCTTCTTTGGCAGCACGAATGGCTCGCTGCACAATGCCATTATCATCCCAACCTGATGCACCAATATCATCTTTTTCATTGGGAATACCAAATAAAATAATACCAGGAATACCAAGCGCCTCAACTTCCCGTACGGCTTTTGCCACATCACTTAAAGGAATGCGCCATACACCCGGCATACTTTTCACTTCAATTGCTTGGCTAATCCCCTCATCGACAAATAAAGGGTAAATAAAATCTGCAGGTGATAACGATGTTTCACGCACCATACGACGAATTGTAGCAGTCTTGCGCAGGCGGCGTGGGCGAATGGTTAAATCGGGTAGAGACATCGTATCAGTTGCTCCGTTGAGAAAAATATTTGCTTAAACCCTCCAGCATGGAAGGGAAATTGGCATCAGTGGCGATAAGCTGCACCTTCAACCCGAGTTTGTCAGCAGCATCAGCAACTTGCTGGCTTATAACAACTATAACTGGGCGGTTGGCGAGTTCAAGATTGCCAATGCGTTGAAGATAGTACGCTGCTGTTTTGGAGCTTCCTAGCAATGTGGCATCAATGCTATTCTCTTCCAGCATGGAAAGTATTTCGGCGTTATCACCACTTGGGCAAATGCTTCGATATGCGGTGATAAGAGATGTTTTTACACCTTGGTTTTGCAAGTATTCGAGCAGTACATCGCTGCCATCTTCGGCACGAAAAAAAAGTAATGATTGAGGTAGCCCTTTCTCTTGATAAGCTGTTATTAAGCCCTGTTGTGATGCTATTTTGGGAATGATATCTGCTTGGATACCATAGTTCTTTAATGCGAGCGCAGTTTTTTCCCCCACCACTGCAATACGTTTTCCTCGTAAGCTATCAATGATGGCATTTGAGCTATTTTCAAACACCGCTTGAATGCCATTGACACTGGTAAATACGATGTCGCTATAGATGCCTGCGTGGTCTAAGCCTTGAAGAATAGCGTCTTTAAGAATTTGATATTCCAAACAAGGAAATGCTATGGGTATGGCGCTTCTTTGCTCAATCAATGCCGCAGTTACAGCGATTTGTTGCGCTGCGCGGGTAACGAGGATGCGTTTGCCTGCAAGCGGTAAATTTTGCATGTCTGTACTGTATAAACAAAATGATTGTAAGACAAATTGATTCTTAGTTAATTTGTAACTATTCAGCATGATGCCTTTGTTCTGTCATTCCGAGCGAAGTCGAGGGATCTTTCATCGACATTGCGTCAAAAGATGTCTCAACTACGTTCGACATGACACTTAAATGCATGTTTCAACAAACATGCTGAAT
>JAUZQS010000037.1 GCA_030950875.1 Mariprofundaceae bacterium
AGGAATATTTTGTTTTTTAGCCCATTTTGAGAAGTGTCTCGTCATTAACTTCTTCATGCCAAAAGCATAGCACTGGGTGCAATATTTGGCAATACTGTTTTATATAGGAAGTCTGATGTGGTTTATTTTCAGAGCCTAACGGCTTGCATGAGGGGCGGGAGCGCAGCGAGCGTCCCTCTCTATGCTTTTGTAGGCATTTTGGTTACTTTCAGACATCATTTAATTTCAGCATCTAGATCGTATTGCTTGCATGAAAAATACAGGGTCATTATTTTCGTCATTTGAATAAATAAATTTTTATCAATATCTTCACCAAAATTAATGCATGGTCGTTTTCTCAAAACACTTCCATTCATTACTTCAACTAGTTCAGTTTTGTGGTATGCCCAATCTGCGTGAGCAATAGCTTTATTACGTTTGGCTATGAGACGTTTATGCTGCTCTATTTTCAAGGTGTCGTAATTAAATGCTTTTCCCAAGTCCACCTTCACCTTACCAACAGCAAATCCTGATGATTTAGAGAAAGTGAAAGCCCTACAATATGCAATAATTGCAGCAATTAACAGTCCCTCACAATGAATAAAAAAGCTGTTTTCCGAGGTTTTCTCCTGACTTTTCAATTCAAAGTAGGCTTCAAGATATTTTTTAGCTGATTCGCAATCATTAGCACTTATATGGCATCTATTAGCAATCATTTTGGGTGTATCCACCATGCGTTGTTTTCCTTTTACGCAATTCCTTATGCATTTGAAAATTTCAAGCATCAAAAGTTGGTATTTTGCGCGTAGAATAAGGGCACGACTAGCACGATTAAAATGTTCGGCTGACAAATGTGGTTGACCTGCTCATAGCAAGATACAAAATTATGAAGCCTGCTGTCATATTAGCTAAGATTGGTGTTGCTGCTATTGCCAGTCCTGCTTTTTCCAAGCCAAGTAGAAAAAAAGAAAACAAAAGCAATAATTAAAGAAGAGCCTCCTCTCTGGATTTCCGGCAAGTTACTAGCCGAGATCAATACTACATTAATGATTGAAAATACAACATATGCGTAAATCCATCTTAATCCTTTCCAATTCCATGCCTTAGCCGCCATTTTCTTCCTCCTCATTAAACTTCTGTGCCTAACGTCGAAAATCAGCGGCGAGCGTAGCGAGTCCGATTGGATTTTTCTTGTTAGGCGAAATGCTCTTTTCCAACAAGATTTATTACCTCACATTCGTTTAGATACTCTGTTAGGTCTGGACAACACATAGCGTCATAAGTTTCTAGCAATGACATATAGTTAGTCACAAATAATTTTTCAAAATACTCATTAAATTCTTTACTTGGCTCTACAAGGTATTGGTTAGACCATTTTACATTTAACCCGCCCTGTACATGACCACAGATATATCCAAATGACCAACCTCGCGTGGACTTATTTTCCCTAGATTTATCTCTTACCAATGATTTTACGGCACTTGATAAACTATCAACTAAATCATTCTCAATTTCTAATTCATCGCAGCTAAACTCTATAGTATTGGAGATATTATATTTATTTTTCGCACACTCATGCCAATTAACTAGCAATTTCATAGCAGTTTTTCTAAGTGTGAATCTTAGACTTGAGTTTCGTATATTTCGCTGATAGTTCATTCGAGATCCATAGTGTTTTTTGGTCTAACGTCATCATTACAGCTTTGGTTTGTTTGCGTAAACTGTAGCAGTTGCGACTACGCAAACGAAAGCTGTAAATTGTCCGTATTTATTCGCGTCCATTCGCGGTTCGTGTTTGGCTCGTCCATAGGGGGGGGGAAGTGAACCCCATTGGTGACTACCATATTGATGCGCTTATATATTTCAACTCAGCTTTAATCTTTGTCACGGATTCATTCACCGTAGTTCTAACCCTGTTAATGCGCATTGTGTCACCCGCTTCAAGAACGGCGATAGGTTTGGAAAGCGCACTAGAAATACGACCACTTCCCAAAAAGTCATCCAGTAGTATTATATGATTATCAGGATTATCAGTTGTAAAATGCTGAATGTTGCGATTAACAATATCTCGAACCTTTTCTACATAAGCTTTGGTCTGCTGATTTGGTATGTTTCTAGCCCCCCCTGCTGTTGACCATGCACAGTGTGTTAATACAACCATTTGAATTTTTGGTGTATGCCCATCACTAGGCATTTCTCTCCGAAATTCGCTAGCAGGATTAGATAAAGTATCTAACAACAAATTAAGAGAATTGATAGATTGCTGATCTGTACGTACGGGAACAATTATAGCGTCAGTTGCATGCCATGCTAAGTGAGTAGCACCAGAAAAAAATGGTGATGTATCAATCAAGCACTTTTTAGTTTTTGTCTCCGTCATTTCCCTCTTAATTTCACCTCTTAGCGAATACAACATCGAGTCGATAACTACAGCTTGTTGAGACCCCGATATTGATTTGGCCTGATTTATGGCTGTCGACATTTGGGATGGTAAAGTGTATAGATCACTTGTTGATGCAACATAGAAAGTGTGTTTTTGTGAGAAATGAAGATTGGAGGCAGATACTCTTTTCGCTACTCTAGTTGCTTTACCTAAGCCTGGAAGCATATACGGTAAAATCAGATCCTTTACCGTAGTTGTATTATTTTGAAAATAAAGATTATCGTAAAAATACGATAAATTACCTTGCGGACAAGTATCAACAGCCAAGCAATCACCAGCTTCATAAGATAAATTAAAGCTTAGGCTAGTTTTCCCAATACCACCACGTAAATTACATATAGCATAAGTTGAAAATTTAGGTATTGGCAAAGGCTCTGGAGCCAAGTTAATGATGTCATATTGTCGGTCAATGATATATTTGATTGCAGAATTCATATTAATCCCCATTAGTTTTTCATATCATAGTCATTAAAATGGAAGGGATCGAGTATAATGTTAAATATGACCGACGACTTGCATGAGGGGTGGAAGCGAAGCGAGCGCCCGCTCAATACCCTTGTGTACGCCCGTCGCGGGCGTGAACTGATGGGGTGCCCCCCTATACTGGTCTGTTATTGAGCGACAATTACGGTCTCCGATTAACGACACACACTTGGCCTATTTGAAAAGACTATAGCAGCCCAATGTTTTGATACTGTTTTGATACTGTTTTTAATTCGCGTTTATTCGCGTCCATTCGCGGTTCGTGTTTGGTCAGCTTGAATCGTTTAGCTTACGATCAATCGAAATATGTGTCGGCTTTGTGTTGGGTGGCATCCATCGCTTGCTGCACACGAAGCAACGCCGCATCAAAATCATCAGAAGGTAAAATCACCACAGGATCCCCCACCACAAACACACCGCGAGTGAAGGGCTTGGGAATATAAAATCTATCCCATGAATGGATGCGCCAATGCCTCTTGGTGGCATAACACAGCGACACCACGGGCAAGCCTGATTTCATGGCCAACTGCACCGTGCCTTTTTGCACCACCTCACGTGGGCCTTTAGGGCCATCTGGAGTAATACCCAAATGGCGATGCTCTTCTTTCACCGCACGTAACATTTTTAACATCGCACGCGCCCCGCCACGTGTAGTAGATCCACGCACAGTTTCCATGCCCAACAAATGCATGGCATCGGCAATAAACCCACCATCACGATGCGCTGAAATCAACATATAACCATGCCAAACGCGACGTGATATATGCGGGATCATGAACAATCGCGCATGCCAAAATGCATGCACATAGCGTTGTGGA
>JAUZQS010000038.1 GCA_030950875.1 Mariprofundaceae bacterium
AAATGGGATGTCCTCAAAGCCTTTGAATGCCACTTTTTCTGCTTTTACCAACTCTGCGACAAATGCTTGGTATTGCTCTTTATTCATGGGACAGTTTAAGTAGTCACCTTGCTGACCTTCCTCGGTGTTTTTGTCGTAGCGATTTTTCCAATAACAAACGTCCATATTGATGGACTCAGCATCCACCACAGGAGCAATGGCATCGAAGAAACAAAGGCGATCTTCACCTGTAAGCTCTTTGATTTGTTCATATAAGGCGTCCGAAGTTAAAGGCCCTGAGGCTATCAATACCAAGCCATCTTCAGGTATTTCTGTGACCTCACCTTCCACAAACTCAATCAAAGGCTCGGCTTTAAGTGTGGATGTTACCAAATCTGAAAACTGTTCCCTATCCACTGCCAAGGCAGTTCCGGCTGGAATGCGAGTTTTGTCTCCGCATGCCATAATCAAAGAATCCATTTGCCGCATTTCTTCATGTAAAAGCCCGACAGCATTCTCTAAATGATCGGCACGAAAGGTGTTAGAGCAAACCAGTTCAGCACACTTTCCACTGCTATGTGCAGGCGTCATTTTGTTAGGGCGCATTTCATGCAAGCGGACTTTTATGCCACGTTTTGCCAGTTGCCAAGCAGCTTCTGAGCCAGCCAGTCCAGCACCAATAATGCTTACAGTTTGTGTTCGGGGTAAAGAAATATCAGTCATAGCGTGAAGCTACTGCTCTATAGGATGACAACAAGTGGCAACGTTTGGATATTCCTATTTCATATTAAAAAATGTAGGGTATAACAATCATGTAAATGACTTGGCATGAATGATTTTAAAAGGAGGGGATACATGGGTGCAATAAGCGAACTAAATAAAGCATGGGGCATTGAAGGTAGTTTAAGCTTTAAATTGGGTAAAGGCGATATGATCGTCATTGAAATAGATAATGCTTTTGCACAGGCAAGTATTGCTTTGCAAGGAGCGCATATTTTGAGTTTTGTGCCTAAAGGTGAGAAAGAACTTATTTGGATGTCTAAAGATGCAGTCTTTACCAAAGGGAAATCCCTGCGTGGCGGCGTTCCTATATGTTGGCCTTGGTTTGGACCTCATGCATCGGACTCCAGCCTGCCAGGGCACGGGCCTGCACGTACTGTCAATTGGAAACCTGTCGCCTCAAAGGATTTGGATGATGGACGTACCAGTATCAGTCTGGAAATGCAGCAAGATGATCAAGTCAAAGCAGTCTGCGGACACCCGCTACAAGTTCAGTTGCATATCATTATTGGAAAAACCTTGGAAATTTCTATGGAGACAAAAAACCTTGGTGATACAAGCTTTACATTAGGGCAAGCATTGCATACTTATTTTAATATTTCGGATGTGCGTAAGGTGCATATCGAAGGTTTGGAAGGTTGTGAATACCTTGATAAAGTTGATGGTTTTGCACGCAAGAAACAGGATGGAGCAGTTACAATATCACAAGAAACCGATCGTGTTTATGTAAATACAGGCAATCAGATGCGTATTATCGATGCGGGTATGAAACGTGCGATTGTTATTCGCAATCAAGGAAGTTCATCCGCTATTGTGTGGAATCCTTGGATTGAAACTGCCGAAAAAATGGGTGATTTGGGGCAAGATGGTTATTTGAATATGTTATGTGTGGAAACGGCCAATGCAGTTGATGATGTCATTGAACTTACTGCTGGGGCTACTTATGTCATGGCGACCGAATATAGTATCGAAAAGTTGTGATTTAACCCAAGAGCCTACGTTGATATTGGATACAGGTTGTAATCATTTTGTTCGTATGACGTTTTGGAAAATCATGTAGTCACCTTGCTGGTGATGATTGATTTTCTGGAGTGTCAGGCGAATCATAGGGTTGCGGCATGCGCCGCATGTCAATGTCGGACCTTGGGTTTTATATACGGGCAGCTAATTTAGAGACGAGGTAATACGGGAGCTGGTACCAATGATGAAACATCACCGCCCATTTCGGATATTTCACGGATAAAGCGGGAGGATACAAAGGTGTAATCCTCTCGCGCCATCACAAAAACACTTTCAATACGCTCATCCAAATGCCGGTTCATGGTGGCCATTTGAAATTCATATTCGAAATCTGATGCGGCGCGTAATCCCCGCAACAGAGCAGCGGCATGATGCTCATGTGCCAAATCAACCAATAGTCCTGTAAAACTAACAGCTTCAATATTTGCATGATTTGTAAAGGTTTCACGGACCATGGCTAAACGTGTTTCTAAATTAAACATGGGCCCTTTTTTTGGGTTTTCTGCCACGCCAATAACAATACGATCAAATACCTTTAAACCACGGGTAACCACATCTACATGGCCAAGAGTTATGGGGTCAAAAGTACCTGGGTAAATCGCAGTACGTTTCATGAGTCGGCCTCCTGTTGTAAAAAATATAGGTTGGTATCGCCATAGCGGCGACTGGAAACATGCCAGTCTTGTGGCCATTTAGGTCTGGCACGGACGGACTCTTCAACAACCAATGAGGGGGTTGTGATATTCGTTTTTTGTAGCCAAAGAGGAATCTGTTCTGCAATGCCAACTTGATATGGAGGATCTGCAAATATCCAATCAAAGGATTGACCGTGGATGTTTGCAAGAGCTTTGGGCAAAGAGGCTTGTTGAATGTTCCAGCGGTTCTCGATATTAAATTTCTGTGCAAGTGTGTGTAAATGACGACAAACTTCTCTATCGTGCTCAATGGATATGACGTGCGCTGCACCGCGAGACAGCGCTTCGATTGCCATAACGCCTGAACCAGAAAACAAATCCAATATTTTCCATCCTTCAATATCCCCAAGTATATTAAACAGGGCCTCACGTACGCGGGAGGATGTTGGTCTTAAACCATCAATATCTGGGACGTTTAGCGTTCTGCTGCGAAATTCGCCAGCTGTAATGCGCATGATTCGTTTGCTATCGTATGTAACGCATTACCATTTCCGGTCAAACGATGCTAAATGTTTATCTAGGATCGTCATGGCATCGCCATTACCAGAAATAGTGGCGCATTCATAGCCAATGTCCACAGCTTCACGCTGTTGGGTTTCTGGCCAGACCAAAGAAACACTCCAGTTTCTTGCAACATTGTCGGCCCACGCCTTAGCTTGTTTTAAAGGGGCATTAGGAATTAAAATAGCCATGCGCCCTTGCCCCATATCGGCAACCACATCAAATGAACGCGCTTGTTTTTTTAATGCTTGCCCCGTTAAACGAGCGGCACTTTCAGCAAACCACTCGGCATGCGCTCTAACCAATGAGACATAATTGCCAATACCAAATACAACGAGGCTTAAATCATGCCCAGATGCTTTGCAACGGGCATCTTCTTGTATTAAACGTTCACGAAAATAACGTGATGTTGCCAAATCTGTGACGGGGTTGCGGTAAAAATAATTGGCCAGGCGTTCACTGCGCATCAGGGCTGTATTGACACGTGCAATCAACTGTGGAGGCGTGACAGGTTTGGTAATGTAATCATCCACACCTAGGGTAAGACCTTTTATTTGGTCATCCAATTCATCTAAAACACTTAAAAATACAAAGGGCGTTAAGTTATAACGTTTGTCGGCACGTACTTCGCGGTATAAGCCCCAACCATCCATATTTGGCATCATAATATCGGTTAAAATTAAATCGACGTGGCGGGATTTCAGAATATTCAGAGCATCAGCACCATCTTCGGCTTCCAAAACACGAAAGCCACCTTGTTGTAAGAAATGGCTAGTTATATCTCGGCTAGTGTTTGAATCTTCAACAACAAGAACTGTTTTCATTGTGATGACTTCTGGGCAGGGCCAACTTGAATGATGTTCCAATCAGAAATTTGTAAATAAGCTTTGGACATGCGTTGAACATCAGCAAGCGTGACTGATTGAACATGTGCCGCCCAGTGCTGCAAATAGGTTAGAGGCATTTGGTAAAAACCAATCATGCTTAATAATCCAACACGTTCGCGATTGGAATCCATGCGCTGGGCAAAACCACCAATAAGGTTGCTCTTGGTCGCATTGAGCTGTTGCGCATCTATTTTGCCATCTGCCAAGGATTGCATTACGTCACGCACGACTTGTGTAGCTTGCTTAGCTTGCTCGGCTCGTGTTTGCAATGTAATGATAAACGGTCCAGGCGCTGCCAAAGGAATAAAATACGAATAAACACCATATACCAAACCACGTTTCTCACGGACTTCTTCCATAAGTTTAGAGCCGAAACCACCACCGCCTAACAGGTGATTCATTACAAACAGCGGGAAGAAGTCATCATTGCTTCGCGCAATACCTAAGCGTGAGAATTGCACCAAAGCTTGGCTAGTAGGCGTTGTTACATGCAATCTTTTTCCAGTAACAACAGGGGGCTTGTTAACATCCAAAGCAGCAATTTTGGGTTTGCCTTGCCAAGTTTTTAAGCGTGATTTTAATAGGGGGAGTAATTCTTGCATGGTAATATCACCACTCACTGCCAATACTGAACCTATGGGGCGAATTTGATTTATATAAAGTGACTTCAAATCATTCAACTTGATATGCGGCAAACTTTTGGCTGTACCGCTAGGGGTGTGTCCGTAACCATGCATTCCATAGAGCAACTTAGATGTGGCTTGTGCAGCCAGTGTGCCAGGTGTTTCTTGTGATTTAATGGCTGCTGCAATGCTATCTTCGCGCAGGCTTAAAAAGCGTTTTTTATACCAACCTGGTTGCAATAACATTTCAGAAAGAGCATCTAGCCCCACAGCTAAGGATTCTTTAACCACGGTCAAAGATAAGCTTAAACTGTCACGGCTCGCGGATGCCCCCAAACGCAATGCTTCAGAATCAAGCCATTGCGCCCATGCTTTATCATCATGTTTGGCGGTATGATCGCCAAGTATCGTTGCCAACATACTCGCTGTTCCTGCTTTGCCTTCAGGGTCAAAGCGACTGCCTGCGGGCAGCGTTAACTGCATGGATACCATCGGAACATTATGTGCTTCAATCAATAATATTTTTAAGCCATTATCTAATTGTGCGGTTTGAATGGATGGTACGGCATGAGCGCTAATATTAAAGCCAAAGAGTAGGCAGGCAAAAGCTACCAAGTGGAGACTTGCTTTTTTCATGGCTGTACCTCTGGTTTTAATATGCCTGTGGTGGCGCGTTCAGGGCGAAAGTATTTAGCTGCAACTTTTTGTACATCTTTGGCAGTTACGGCACGAATCGCAGCCAACCATTCATCTTTGTGCACTGCCCCAATACCGACTGTTTCCATGCGGCCAATTTCTTTGGCGCGTAGATACAATGAATCCTGTGCGAAGATTTCACTAGCAATCATATTTTTCTTGGCTGTTTGCAGTTGCTTTTCAGATACGGGCTTGGCCCCCATATTTTTCAGGATGACCCATAGTGCTTTTTCAAAAGCTTTTGTTGATTGTTTGGCTCCTAGCATGCCGTAGGCATACCATAGATCCAAGCCCATACCAAAAGGGTCATAACCTGCACTCGTGGAAAAAGCCTTGCGCTGTGTATCGACCAATTGCCGCTGCAGGATGGCTGTGCGACCTCCAGCAAGAATATGTGTGGCAACTGCCAATGCGGCAACCTCAGTATCATTCTTGCCAGGCAGCCAAACAGGTACAGGCAAAGTGATTGCCAATACAGGGGACTTGGCAGGCAAATGAACCTCAACACGTTTAGAGCCCAAAGGTTCTGGTTCAGTAGGGTTAAAGCGTGGGGGTACAGCCACATCTTTCATTGATCCAAAACTTCGCGCGACAACTTTTTTTACATGCTTGAAGTCGACATCACCGACAATGACAACCGTGACATTGCGTGCGACGTAGTGTTTTTTGTAAAAAGAACGTACATCATCAATTGTTAACTTTTTCAAATCCTGCATCCAGCCAATCACAGGATTGCGATAAGGATGTAAGCGCAAAGCAACTGCGGATAATTCTTCAAACATATGTGAGTTCGGGTCATCATCGGTGCGCATACGTCGCTCTTCCATGATAACTTTAATTTCACGCCCAAACTCTTCTGCATCCAAACTTAAATGCGCAAATCGTTCAGCTTCCATTTTTAGGACAGTATCCACTTGTGCTGCCGGAACAGTTTCAAAGTAAGCCGTAAAATCATGACTGGTAAAGGCATTATCATTGCCGCCCATGGCAGCAATGCGTTTGGAGTATTCGCCTGGCTTCAAGGCTTTCGAGCCTTTGAACATCATATGTTCAAAAACATGTGCCAGACCAGTTTTGCCAGGCACTTCATCGCGGCCACCTACTTTCAACCATACTTGCACCATAGCAACAGGTGCGGAATAATCTTCTTCAACCACCAGCTTTACGCCGTTACTAAAGGTGGTTTGTTGTAGCTCGGCCGCATGTAGCGGCGTCGAAAATAATAATAGGAGAAGTAATATACGCATAAGCGAAACACTAACTTGGATATGGGTGTTTTGAAAAGTTTATTTAATACCTAGATCCTGCAAGTGGCTCAATAGTATGTTTTATTGAATAGCTTTAATTGTAGCAGTCATACCATCGTGGATTAAACAGCGAATTTCATACGTGCCAGGCTTATCCAGCTTGAAGGTGTAAGATGTGCCCGGTTTATCAATATGATCTTTTAATGCAATGTGCCCCAGTCCTCCACCCACCAGTTGCTCAGTAACCCGTGATTTATGCTCAAATGGATCCTTATTAACCACACGAATCGGATGACCGACATGTACTACCTGCTCTTCAGGCGTATATTCGATATCCTCTTCGGTAATAATGGTTGATACCTCATCTTCATGCGCCGTAGCAACTGGAACAAATCCAAATAGAGCCCATGCTGCAAGCATAGATGTAATCGTCATGCGAATATTCATTGTAACCTCCTTTGTTATTTAATATTGAATCCATAAAATGTAAAACAGAAACAGCCATGAACTGAAACCGATCGCCAGAGAAGGTAACTCCAGCGACCAGTTCGTTAGTCCAGGTTATTTATATAACGACCAAGTTTAGCGATGGTCTACGCTGTATTTGACGTTGCCGAACATGACATGGAAGAACGGCTGACCGAACATTTTGCCTTCGGCCATCTGCTCCTGAACATGTTTCTTGGTCTTCATCATCAGCGCTTTGGCCGCCATCAGTTTCGGCATCATCATTTTCTGCTTCTCTGGAGACATCTTCTCAACCATCGCCTTGATCTTCATCATATGCTTTTTGATTTCAGGAAACGGAATATAACCAGAACGCAGCGGTGCCATCACAGGTCCATTGGGAGTGGCTTTATACGGCGGCACCATAAGATGCAATACCACGCCCTCGCCACGGATGTCACCATCTTTGCCGAGTTTCCAATGTTTGCCGCGTATGCCTTCTGTCACCATCATGTGAACAATCTGATTGGGATTGGTTAGTCGTCCATCCACATAGATATCGCCCACCCCCCAGAAGGTGGCATAGGTATACATAGTCGGCATCAGCGATGTGCCAATACCAGTACCGCCATGCATCAGATGGTCAGTCACTACGCCGCCGAAGCTCGGATAACCAAAGCCGTGAGGCATGGGCTTCTTCACTACAACTTTATAAGTGTGCATGTTGTCTGGCGAGTTGAATGTGGCCACGAAATTAATTTTATCCTTGGTGGTTGCACCATCAATTGCCGTAAGATCGGTAATACTCATATGCAAATCGCCTACGCCAATCGCGCGCCAATCAGAAAATGGCGTAGCATGATCGACAATGGTGTAATGACCATTTGCAGATTGACGCATTTTCGGCGGAATGCCGATCAGGGGAAATGGTGCCTGATTCCACATAGCGGGATGATCTGGCGTGCCAAATACAGCGGGGTCAAGTCCACGCGGGCCAGGCAGCGTCCATTGGGTTGCGCCTCTGGTCTGATTAGCGGTTACGGTAACCGCCCCGCCCCATCGATCTGGCGGATTCGGATTCATGGCATGCGCATGGGTATAAGCATACAAGCCGACGTGCGGTAACGGCGTTGAAGCTTTGGCAGTGCTTGCCGGCTTGCTGCTTTCGGCAGGCATGTTTGGTGTTGTTATGCTACATGCGCCAAGTATCAAGAACGTGCCAGAGGCCAACCCCAACAGCATTCGTGATGTATTCCTCTCAAGATTATTCATAGTATTAGTCCTTATGGTTATAATATATTTCTAACTGGAATCCCAGTCTGGGTTAAGTCGGAGGGTAACAACATTTATTACAGGTTAATTCAGCGGTTGAACGCGCATGTGTCCATCTACGGAAACCGTAATTTGATAATGCATGCCATTCGGGCAGGTCGCCTGAATCGTCCGATTGCCCTGAACGTCCGGTATCTAGCCCGCATTATTCACAAACACTGCCGCACCCTGACTTGTTCCTTTGCTCGCAACAAATCCCTCGTCGGTCGTCCGTAAACATGGCTACGGCCTCACTCCTCGGAATCCGATGCAAGCAAAGGTCCTGCGTAATCATCACGGCGGTTCATGAATAATGCGGGCTAAAATAACACCCTCTTTTTTTATTCTCTTTAAAAAGGGGGTGGGTAGAAGCCTTGCCAATTTAAACACCTTTACGTGATGAACATCACGGTAATATCTCATTTTCATTGTAGCATCCATCTCTTAGGAGAGTAATGATGCCAACTTTTTTCTCATCCAACTTATCACCCGATCTAGCAGTTGTATCCGTCGTGCTATTAATTGCCTCGTTACTACTTGCTAAACCATGGCTTATTGCAGCGTGGGGGCATATCCGTATGCGTCGTCATATGTATTTATTGCATAAACAAGGTGCGCATATACTGGAAAACATTCACTTTCAAGATAGAAAAGGAAACCCTGTTTATATCGAATATTTAATTCTTGACTCTAAAATTACTTGCCTTAATAGCGCCGCATATTCAGGCTCTATCTGCGGCTCATTACGTGATGCCATGTGGTGTCAACAAAACAACCAAGAAAACCTTCGTTTTGAAAACCCACTGCGTCAGCATGCACATATTTGCAATGCTCTCCAAGGCATTGTTGGAAAACGCATAGATATTCAGGCTGTTACATTATTTGAACATGCCATCATGAACACCCCTGAACACAAAAACATCATCACCTTAAAACAGCTAACCTCACGTTTTCCTATCAATAAAACTCAAAAAAACAAAAGGCATATTGAAGCATTAACACAACTTATCCAAAATATTTCTCTTCGTGAACAGACACCACCCAGCATTCAACATGGCAATCCATCACGGCTCAAAACAGCTCAAACATTACTGCTTAGTAGTGCGGCAAGCATGCTTACTGCGCTTGGCTTAACGCTTTACAACGCGTTTTAAGACACATTAAAAAGCCAAGGTCACAATGAATAAACCTTGGCTCTTTTTGTAGTTCCACTGAATAGTTACGTTTAACTTACGCCGATGCCCTCACGCCATGCTAGGATCAAACGAAATTGCTCATTGCTTAAATCAATCGTCAACTCACTTTTTATTTCAGTCAACGATGCATAAGGGTCTGCATCATCCAACTCTGCCATCACTTGCTCAAAATCAGGCACAATCTTCGATACGTCAACCTGTTGTGCTGCGCGTACCAAAGCAATAAAATGATTCACCACTGTTTTTTCCGAAACCCCTTGATCTATCGCAATATCTTCAAGACCCACACCCTTCTTGTACAAATTCCATGTATGACTTTGAGCATCTGTTGGCGCAGGACCCTTGGCAAGAAGCTTAGGAAAGCCATTGGTATCACTCATCTTTCCGCTAGCCCTTGCCGACGCATGGCTTTTCAACACAGCTACAACCCTTTCTCCATAGGCGTCCAATTTATGCTGTCCCATCCCGCTAACTTTACGCAGGTCAGAAATTTTTATTTCCCCCGCAAACTGACTAATTTCAGTTAACGCCACATCACTCAGAATGACATGGTTGGCAACATCTTCCACTTCTGCCAACTCGACTCGCATCGCCACAAGTTTTTTAAATAAGGCTTCATCTCTACCTTGCGAAAAACGACGCAACTTACGTTTAAGACCTGGTTGATAGCGTGCCAGTGTTGCTGCACCACCTTTTAGTAACAGCTCAGCTTTTTTTGTTACGACCAAAGCCGCACGACGTGAAACATCTTGATGAAAGTAGCCTTGATGCACTAGCTGCCTTAAGATAGAAGTCCATTCATCGCCATTGATATCCGCACCATTGCCATGCGATTTTAGTTTTTCATGTTTATTGGTAGTAATCCGTGCATTTTTAGAGCCCCTAAGCACATCAATAATATAGCCCACACCAAAATCACCCTTGGCTTCTTTCACACAACGAATTGCCAACTGTGTCAGCTCCGTACCATCATAGGTTTCGGGTGGATCAAGACAAATATCACAGTTACCACAGTCTTTTTCCATGTGCTCGCCGAAATAACCCAACAACACACGGCGACGACATGTTAATGCTTCAGAAAGCGCTACCATACTGTTCAACTTATGCACTTCCACACGACGCTGATCAATATTTTCTACATTTTCAATCAAGCGGCGCACCAAATTCACATCGCCAGAGCCATATAACATCAAAGCCTCTGATTCCTGGCCATCACGACCCGCACGACCTGTTTCCTGATAATACGATTCAATGGATTTTGGTAAATCATGGTGAATCACAAAGCGTACATTTGGTTTATCCACGCCCATGCCAAAAGCAATCGTTGCCACAATAACTTTTACACGGTCACGCAAGAAATCATCTTGCACCTTTTCACGCGAACGCCCCGGCATACCAGCATGATATGCTGCTGCACGAATGCCATGGCGCTGAAGGTTTACAGCCATGTCTTCCACACGTTTGCGTGACAAGCAGTAAATAATGCCACAACAATCTTTCCAATCTGCTAAAAACTGTAAAACTTGCGTCAAAGGCTGACGTTTTTCCGATACCAAATAACGAATATTCGGGCGGTCAAAACTAGAAATGTGGCGTTTGGCCTTCTGCAAACTTAAACGATCTGCAATATCTTCGCGTGTATGCTCATCCGCTGTTGCAGTTAGTGCCACCATCGGAACATCTGGGAAAATTACGCGCAACTCACCCAGACGTACGTATTCTGGACGGAAATCATGTCCCCATTGCGAAACACAATGCGCTTCATCCACTGCAAACATCGCGACTTTCACTTTTTCCAAACGCTTTTGAAAGGTCTTGGTCAATAGTCGCTCTGGAGCGACATATAATAGGTCTAATTTACCCGCTTCAAAACGATCCAAGACATCCTTACCCTCAGCCGCTTTTAACGATGAGTTATAATATGCTGCGCTTACACCACAACGGGTCAATGCGTCCACTTGGTCTTTCATTAATGAAATCAGTGGTGATACAACAATACCTGTACCATCGCGCATCATTGCAGGAATCTGATAACACAATGATTTTCCGCCACCTGTTGGCATCAATACAAATGCATCTTTACCATCCAACAGCGAGCAAATAATCTCTTCCTGCATAGGACGGAATTCATCATAACCAAAGGTATTTTTTAATACTTTTCGTGCTTCTTCTTTTACTTTTTTAGTTGCCATCTTACTATGACAACATATTTCCTGTCACATAGCAAGCATTGAAATTAACGTAACTATTCAGCATGTTTGTTGAAACATGCATTTAAGTGTCATGTCGAACGTAGTTGAGACATCTTTTGACGCAATGTCGATGAAAGATCCCTCGACTTCGCTCGGAATGACAGAACAAAGGCATCATGCTGAATAG
>JAUZQS010000039.1 GCA_030950875.1 Mariprofundaceae bacterium
GGACTTGGTGTTCTTGGATGTGTTTTTGCCCGATGGAAATGGCATGAATGCATTATCACAAGGTATGTTCAATGCACCTGTGATTATGTTAACCGCTGAAACAACGTTTGGTCATGCGGCAGAAGCATACCGTGAAGGGGCGATGGAATACCTGCCTAAACCTTTTGATTTGAATGAAGTCCGGGCTTTGGCACAGCGCATTCAACCCATAAAACAGAAAAAGAAACCTCACAAAGATGCGGCGCAAGAAAAAGGCCATCACAGCAGTATGATTGTCGGACGAAGCGAAGTAATGCAAAAGATGTTTCGCACGCTTGGACGGGTGGCGGCATCCGATTTAACGGTATTGATTACAGGCGAATCTGGTACGGGAAAAGAGCTAGTTGCGCAAGAGTTACACCGTTTAAGTTTGCGAAAAAAAGAAGCATTTATTGCGATCAATACAGCAGCGATTCCCTCCGAATTACTGGAAGCTGAGTTGTTTGGGCATGAAAAAGGCTCTTTTACTGGCGCAAATAAGGCCCGTGAAGGCCTTTTTGAACAGGCTGATGGTGGCACATTATTCCTTGATGAGATTGGTGATATGCCGATGGCACTACAATCCAAGATGCTACGTGTTTTGGAAACAGGCATGGTACAACGTATTGGTAGCAATCAGGAAAAAAGTGTCAATGTTCGGCTATTGGCAGCAACACACCAGCATTTACAACAGAAAATTAAAGAAGGCCACTTTCGCGAAGATTTATATTATCGCCTAAATGTTATCCCTGTACATATTCCTCCGTTAAGAGATCGGCGTGATGATATTCCTGAATTGGCAGAATTTTTATTGCAGCAAGCCGCCGATGATTTGTCCATGGTGGCGCCTATTTTATTGGATGATGCGGTCGGGCTGTTGCAGCGCTATGACTGGCACGGAAATATTCGTGAACTGAAAAATGTGATGCGACGCTTGGCGGTGTTAACGCCGGGGGCAAGTATTACCTTATCTGATGTTGCATTAGCATTGGGGCATGATGGTGCTCACGGTGCAGGGCACAAAGTTGAGACCTTGGATGAGGCTGTTGTTCGCTGTTTGCGTACTTATATGGATCAATTGGGTTATGCTGAAGCGACTGATATGCACCGCAACTTGCTTGCCATGGTCGAGCCAGCCTTGTTGCGTTTGGTCTTAGAGAAGTGCGACGGGAATCAACTCAAAGCGTCTGATATGTTAGGCTTGAATCGCAATACTGTGCGTAAATTAATCCGCCAATATGAAATTGATCCGACTTATTTTAAGCCATAGGAGCCACTTGTAAAAGCCGTGAGCGGCAACCTGCTTCCCCACTCTGGCGCATTTGCAGGCTGAATTTGCGGTGTATGGAACCACCATGCCTTTCAATTCAGCCTATAAATTCACTCAAAGTGGGATTGCATCTTATCCACCCAGACTTTTGCAAGTGGCTCATAGTTATAACATATTTTAAGTCTTTATCATGTTGGAAATATAGCTTTTTTTTATTCCCCTATTATTTAGGGTAGATTCTACGCATGACGTGATGAATTTTGGTGGCTATGATGCCGCCATGTCTAAATTATCTCTTTATTTAAAAACGATTGCCTTGCGCCTTAGCTCGATGTCTTTGGCAATTACATTGCTAACTGTTTTGGCCTTGGCCTCAGTGATTGGTACAGTGTTACTGCAAAACCAAGACCAAACCGATTATTTACAACAGTTTGGACCCGTGTGGTATTGGGTCTTCCGCTCTCTTGGCCTGTTCGATATGTACCATACCTGGTGGTTTTTATCATTGCTGGGCTTCTTGATGCTATCGTTGTCATTCTGCTTATATCGTAATGTGCCGCGCTTCCTTAAAGAAATGCGCAGTAGCAAAGTTGGGCTCTCTGATCGCGCCATGAAGCACATGAAGCATGCCCATCATTGGGTGATAAAAGGGCAAGATGCTGAGGGTGTGTTGAAGGTTGCCAAGGGGCGTTTGAAAGAATGGAAGATTCGTGAAGAGCAGCGGGGTGATGTAAGCTACATTCGAGCCGATAAGGGTAGCAAACATAAATGGGGCTATATCTGTGTGCATTCGGCAATGCTGGTAATTCTGATTGGCGGTTGGATGAGTGTGCAATTTGGTTTTCGAGGTAATATGTCCGTGCCCGTAGGCGCCAAAGAAAGTGAAATTAGCTTTCTGAAGGGCACGAGCACAGAATACATGAAGATGCCGTTTGAAGTGCGTTGCAATGATTTTTCGATTGATTTTTATCCCAATGGCATGCCTAGTGAGTTTAAGAGTAATTTAACCATTATTGATCATGGTAAAGAAGTTTTGACCTCTGATATTATTGTCAATGAACCTTTGACTTATAAAGGAATACGTATTTACCAAGCTAGTTTTGGTGATGGCGGCTCGACTATTCGATTGAAACTATTGAAACTGGATGGCAGTGGCGAGATTGGTTCGGCTGAAGCAAAGGTTTACACAACTTTCAAAGATGCTGCGACAGGCGTTAGCTTGGAAATGACGGATTTTCGCCCGCATAATGTTGAAAATATGGCAGACGCTGGTCAACCCAAAGATTTTCAGGATGTGGGGCCATCGGTTGATTTCGTGATGCGCGGACCTGGCTTGAAACCTGTGAAAATTCGTAGCTTTATGGATCCGCTGGAGCTGAACGGTGAAAATCGCGGTACTTTCATGGAAGTGTCTTTTTCAGGGAATACCAAAGAATTTAAAACCATGGCATTGGGTCTGGATATGACTAATCCACAAGAGTGGAAGTTGCTACAACGCTTTATTGTTCATTTGGCTGATGGAGACTTGAAGAATCCACAAAAAGCCAATATGCAGGCTTTTAAGGCTGCGATGAGTGACGTATTTGGCGAAGGCAATCGCCCAGATAATTTCCAA
>JAUZQS010000004.1 GCA_030950875.1 Mariprofundaceae bacterium
TAAGGCTAAGTTTACACCCACCGAATAATTCGCTGCCATCACCACCCGTGAAGAAGAAAGTGTTGATTTCAACTCATCCATTTCTGATGGCTCAAAACCCGTTGTGCCAATCACCATCGCCATACCATGCTCGGCAACAAACTTGGCATGCGCTAAGCAGGCTTGCGGAGCTGTGAAATCAATCAATACATCCGCAGCTTCACATGTTGACAAATCATCCACCACACTCACACCCAGTGCTCCAATACCTGCCAAATTCCCAGCATCTGTACCTAGCAATGCCGACCCTGGCCTCTCCGTTGCACCAATCAATTCAGCATTTCCACAAGCATCTATAGCCTTAACCAACATACGGCCCATACGCCCAGAAGCACCTGTTACAATAACCTTCATTACTTCACCTCACTGGCTAAATCATCTAAGAAATTCTTTACTTTACCCAAAAAAGATGAGCGCTCTGGGTATACTTCATCACCCGTAGTTTCGGCAAAACTTTCTAACGCCTTCTTTTGCTCTTTTGATAACTTTTTAGGTACGGCAATTTTCACACGTACATACAAGTCACCTGTTTGATTGGTACGTACATCTGGCACACCATGTCCACGCAAACGAAATACGCGTCCAGCTTCTGTGCCGGCTGGAATACGAATTTTAACTTTACCTGTTAATGTCGGCGCATCAATTTCTGTGCCCAATACAGCTTGAGGGAAAGTAATTGGCATATCACAATGTAAGTCTGCCCCATCACGCTCAAAAATCGCGTGATCTTTCAGACTAACCACCACATACAGATCGCCCGTAGGCCCGCCATGTTCACCCACTTCACCTTCACCCGACACACGCACTTGCGCACCATGGTAAACACCTGCAGGCACTTTAATTTTCAAGTTCTTGGTGACGCGTTTACGACCCGCACCCCCACAACTCACACATGGCGATTCGATTTTCTTGCCCGCTCCATGGCAAGCTGGGCATGTACGGCGCACAGCAAAAAAACCTTGCTGCATTTGCACCTGCCCATGACCACCACAGGTTGTACACGGTATGGGGTGTGTGCCAGGTCGTGCCCCTGAACCATCACAGGTATCACAATGTGCATGTTTGGGAATATCCAATGCGACTTCTTTGCCTGATGCGGCTTCTTCCAGACTCATTTCTAAATCATAACGCAAATCGGCACCACGACTCACCTGCTGACCACCGCCTCCGCCACCACCGAACATATTGCCGAACACATCACCGAATAAGTCCCCAAAATCACGGTAGGCATGCGAATCTTGGAACCCGCCTGCGCCAAATCCGCCCATCTGAGCGTCCACCCCTGCATGACCATATTGATCATAACGGCCACGTTTATCATCATCGGATAAGACTTCATATGCTTCGGTAACTTCACGGAAGTTTGCAGCCGCTGCCTCATCATTAGGATTCTTGTCTGGATGGTATTTCATGGCCAACTTTCGATAAGCGCGTTTGATACCATTCGCATCCGTATTTTTTTCTACACCTAAAATTTCATAATAATCGCGTTGTGACACTAGAACTCTCCAAGCTTTATATTCTTTAAACGCTCAAACAACAAAGGGAGCGAGGTACACTGTACCTGCTCCCTTTTATCAAACAATCAATGCGTTACTTTTTATCATCAACCACTTCTGCATCCACGATGTCTGCATCTGTTGGTTTCGATGCTGCATCAGCACCTGTTTCTGGAGCCGCGCCTGCTGCATCACCCGCCTCAGAAGCCGCTTGTTCAGCTTGCATCTTTTGATACACAGCTTCACCCAACTTCTGTGATTTCTCACCCAAGTTTTCTTCAGCTTTCTTAATCGCTTCAATATCAGAGCCTTCCAAGGCTGTTTTTAATTCTGCCATGGCAGTTTCGATGGCTGCTTTGGTTTCATCATCCACTGCATCACCATTTTCTTTCAATGATTTTTCAGTGGCATAATACATTTGATCCGCACGGTTGCGCGTTTCAATGGTTTCTTTGGCTTTGGCATCTTCATCGGCATGTGCTTCTGCATCTTGTTTCATACGTTCGATTTCTTCTTCCGATAAACCAGAGCCCGATTCAATACGAATCGAAGTTTCTTTGCCTGTACCCTTATCTTTGGCATGCACATGAATAATACCATTGGCATCAATATCAAAAGTTACTTCAATTTGAGGCATACCACGCGTTGCTGGTGCAATACCTTCAAGATTGAACAAACCCATGTCTTTATTGGCAGAGAAAATTTCACGTTCACCCTGAGCAACTTTAATAGTTACAGCCGTTTGGTTATCAGCTGCAGTAGTATAGGTCTGACTTTTCTTGGTTGGAATCGTAGTGTTCTTTTCAATAATTTTATTGAATAAACCACCCTCAACTTCAATACCCAAAGACAATGGTGTTACGTCCAATAACAACACATCCGTCACATCACCCGTTAAAATCGCACCCTGAATACCAGCACCAATCGCCACCACTTCATCAGGATTCACGCCTTTATGCGGCTCTTTACCAAAGAAAGATTCCACTTTGCTTTGTACCAATGGCATACGTGTTTGACCACCCACCAATACCACATCATGGATTTCAGAAGCTTTCACACCTGCATCTTTCAAGGCTTGTTTACACGGCGCTAATGTCCGTTCAACCAAATCACCCACCAATGATTCAAACTTGGCACGGGTAATCTTCACCAACAAATGCTTAGGACCTGACGCATCAGCGGTAATAAATGGCAGATTTACTTCGGTTTGTTGCGCAGATGAAAGCTCAATCTTGGCTTTTTCCGAAGCTTCTTTTAGACGTTGCAATGCCAATTTATCTTGCAATAAGTCCACACCGTTTTCTTTCTTGAATTCTTCAGCCAAATATTTAATCAATACTTGGTCAAAATCTTCACCGCCCAAGAAAGTGTCACCATTGGTGGCTTTTACTTCAAATACACCATCACCGATTTCAAGAATGGATACATCAAATGTACCACCACCCAAATCGTAAACAGCAATCAAATGATTTTCTTCGGTTTTATCCAAACCGTATGCCAATGCCGCAGCCGTTGGCTCATTAACAATACGCAGCACATTCAAACCAGCAATTGCGCCGGCATCTTTGGTTGCTTGGCGTTGTGAATCATTAAAATAAGCAGGCACCGTAATCACTGCATCAGTAACTTTCTCACCCAAATAATCTTCTGCAGTCGATTTCATTTTTTGCAATGTAATCGCAGAAATTTCCTGTGGGCTCATTTTTTTACCATCAACTTCAAGCCAAGCATCGCCATTATCGGCCTCTACGATGGGGTAAGATACCAATTCATGATGGTGTTTGGTTTCTTTTGAATTAAATTTACGGCCAATCAGGCGTTTTACTGCATAAAAAGTATTATCTGGATTGGTTACCATTTGACGTTTTGCAGCCGCTCCAACCAAACGTTCATCTGCAGTAAATGCAACCACCGATGGTGTTGTATTATCACCTTCGCTGTTTGGAATTACTTTATGTGTATCACCTTCCATGATAGATACACATGAATTGGTTGTTCCTAAATCAATACCAATGACTTTTGCCATTTTTTATTCTCCTACGTTTTAACTGTACTTAAATTTTTCTTACTGGTTGTATGGGGCTATATATTGCATAATTCAACCCCTTGGTTTTCTTTTTACTTATTTTCCGCTGGATATTAAAACTTGGGCAGGGCGAATCAAACGACCACTTAAGGTATAGCCAGCACAATGCTGATTGATAACCGTGCCTTCTGACTCTTCTGAAGGTATTTGTGATAATGCTTCGTGTTTATGTGGGTCAAACTGCTCACCTACCGCATCAATCCGTTCAAGCTCAAACTTACCCATCATACCATGCCATGCATCCAAGGTGCGTTGCACACCATCACGCAAACCTTCTTCGTTGCCTTCTTCAACATCCAACGCACGCTCAAGGTTATCCACCACATCAAGCAGGGCGACTGCAAACTTCTCTACTGCGAACTTACGCGCATCGACCACTTCACGGGCTGTGCGTTTACGTAAGTTATCCATTTCAGCATGTTGACGAAGTAGCTTATCATTAAGTTCTGCCACTTCATTTTTCAAGGCTTGCATAGGATCAATAGGCTCACCTTCTTCGTCTACAGTTAGTACATCATCGTCAAGCGAAGTTTCTTCTGCCACCTCATCTTGACCGACTTCGCTGTCGTTCATTTCTTGTTCTTCGATGTCTTGTTTTTTATTCTTACTGCTCACAACAATCCTCCATCCATTAACTACTCGGCTGTATAGGTATCGCACAGGGCACTTTCAAGCCCTATAACTTTAAACCTAGATCCTGCAAGTGTTTACAGACACATAGAGCAACCTCTTGATTCACTTGAACTATTGAAAAAACACTCATTACCAATAAGGTGGCGACGTGTTTTTTTCAATACGCCATGTAAACCAATACCTTACACGCTGCACGTACAAACACTTGCAGGATCTAGGTTAAATTTCATAGAATCCTTCACAAAACTTGCAACTCACCGGCTCCGCAGCAAGATGTGCCGCGATAAAAATATATCGCAACGCTTATAAAGAAGCTCTGAGTGAATCAGCGTTTCCTATTAAATGGAAAGTAAAAAACATGCAAAAATTAGCCCAACAAATTGTCCAACACAGTTTTTTCGAGAAGTTCATCATCACTATCATCCTTATAAGTGCTGTACTTATTGGTCTGGAAACATCTCCAGATATCATGAATACTTATGGTTATTGGATACACCTTGGCAACCAGTTGGTACTGGCTATCTTTATCATCGAGGCAGCACTTAAAATATATACCGTCGCTCCAAAACTTGGTGGGTATTTTGGCAAAGGTTGGAATATTTTTGATTTCAGCATCATCTTACTCGCCTTATTACCTAGCACAGGTGAGTTTGCCATGATTGCGCGTCTAGCACGCCTTTTACGTGTACTTCGCCTGATTTCAGCTATCCCAGAATTACGCCTGATTGTTGCCACGCTTATGCGTTCTATCCCAAGTATGGCAAATGTAATGTTATTGATGATCTCCTCGCAAAAAGCGTACTGACAAGAGAAATACTCTTAACATATTGAAAATATTGACTATTTTATATATTTAAGTATTGCCATAAGGAGTTCTATCGGGTAAAATATATTGCAGTATAAGGGATTAGAGGTCATGCCATGATTTATGTAAAAGATCACAAAACAGGTGACATGTTTGATCCATTTAGTCACCTCGGGCCAAAGCGATTAAAGATGCTGACGGACTCATGGCCAGGTCTTTTCCGAAGAGATGTGCTTCCCAATTTACCTGTAGATTTACTGAGCAAGTATTATGCACGTGACATAGGCAGACCCACGAAAGAATTATATGCCATGATGGGTGTCATGCTGTTGCAACAGATGAAGGATTTAAGTGATGATGAAGCTATTCGGCAATTCGCCTTTAATACGGAATGGCACTATGCGCTGAATATCACAGGTGAGTCGGATGCCGCTGCGTATATATGCACCAAGACATTGTGGAGCATGCGTGAGTTAATGAGCAGGCATAGTCTGGAAGAGAGAGTATTCGTGTTGATTACAGAGCATCTGGCAAAAGTTTTTGCGGTGGATATGGAGAAGCAGCGACTGGATTCCACGCATATCTTTTCCAACATGAAGCATCTGGGTCGTATTGGCCTATTTATACGGACAATCAAAGGGTTCCTTACCAATCTGAAACGCAATCACAAGGATCATTATACCAAACTGCCTACTCATATCACCCAGCGTTATATGACTAAACAGGGCGAATCAGGATTTGCCATGGTAAAACCATCGGAATCTAGCAAGCGCCTCGAAGATTTAGCCACCGATCTGTTTGCACTGGTGGAGCAGTTCAAAGATGAGCATAAAGTGACAGCGATGAGCAGTTATCACAAGCTTGTACGCTTGCTTAAAGAACAGTGCATCGTCACAACGGATGAAGGCAAGGGTGAGCATGTTGAGATCAAGCCATGCAAAGATATTGCGTCGGATTCCATGCAGAACCCGTCTGACCCTGATGCAGGCTATGATGGTCACAAGGGGCAGGGTTATCAGGCACAGGTAATGGAAACGTATAGCGAAAACGGGGATGCACCATGTTTGATCACACATGTGGCAGTGGAATCTGCGCACGCCCATGATGCGCATGCCTTGATTCCAGCCATTGAAGCTACCGCCGAACACGGTTTTGCGGCCAGTGAAATTCTGGCTGATTCGTTATATGGCAGTGATGAGAACATTCAGGATGCGGCGGCACTTGGCGTTCAGGTTATATCTCCCGTCCTAGGCAAAACCAGTGAAGACAAACTGGGCTTGGATGCGTTTCATATGAGTGCTGATGAAACCGTCATTTCCTGTCCGCAAGGGAAGTTTCCTGAACGGATTACGCATAAGAATGAGAAGATTGTAGCTGTTTTTAATATTGCGTCCTGCATGTCCTGTCCGTGCAAAGACCGCTGCCCAGCCGTGGAAGGCAAAAAAGGATTTTATCTTCGTTACGAGCGCAAGCAGGTTCGGCTGGCTGTACGGAGAGCCTTTGAAAAGACGAATGAGTTTAAAGAGAAATATCGATGGAGGGCTGGTGAGGAAGGTACGAACTCACTGGCCAAACAAAAAACAGGATTAGGTAAACTGAGGGTTCGCGGCATGAAGGCTGTGAGATTCGCCATCACCCTAAAATGGCTAGGTGTGAATATATTAAGGGCCAGCGCATACAAAAAGCCCAATAATGACGAAAATGGCTCAATAGCCATGAAAATAGCATGGTCTTTATGGTCGGTATTGGCATTAATGAAGCGAACAGGTGACAATATATGCCATATATTCCTATTTCTTGTGTTTTGTTCGATTTGGACAGATAGAGCGACCCAAAATAAGGTGATGGTTGAGTGACCTTTTTACGAGGAGATCAAGTATCACCCTCAAATACCAGTGATCTCATCGAGCTCCCCTAACGTAGGCTTATAGCCCTGACCCTTTGTATGTGTAGCAACTGAATCCGCAATCTGCTTCATTAAATGATTGTTTTGTAAAACATATAATGTTTCTTGCTCGCGCTCCCAGTCATCTGCACTTAAAACGACAAAATCATCACCACTTCTGCGTGTTACTTTAAGCGGCAAATGCTCTGTAACCACTTGTTCAACAAATGATTTTATATTATCTCTAAATTTATTCACACTAATACTGTTCATATGACTCACCTATATAACAACGTACTGTAACTCCGTACATAATAGGAGAGAGTCCATACAAGTCAATGGAGTACGGCCTCAATAAAAATGAGCATCCAAAAACAACTGCAATACTTACATCAAAACGCGTTCAATACCGCCATCTTTGATTTGTTGTACAAACTTCTTCTGCCAATCATCACCATGCAACTGTTTGATAAGCTCCACCACGATATAATCCGCTTCTACACCACTCTCACCTTCCAAGCGGCTCAAACCCTGCAAGCAAGATGGGCAAGAAGTCAGAATCTTCTGAGTACCCTCACCCAGCTCAGTCAAAGCCTGACTTGCCTCTGTCATACGCTCTTCTTTACGCGATCTGATTTTCCCAGCAATCGCGGGGTGCGCAACTGCCAATGTCCCCGCTTCGCCACAACAGTCTTGTGACTCTACCGATGGTTTGCTTAATAAGGACTCAATTGCAGCTTCCGAACCATGGCGTTTTAACGGTGTATGGCATGGCTCGTGGTACATATATTGCACCCCTTCAGCCGCATCCACTTTGACATTTTGCGTCATCAAATATTCATGAATATCAATCAGAGGAGCCCCAGGAAAGACCTCTTCCAACTGATAACGGGTCAATTGATCGTAACATGTACCACACGATACAACGACCGCTTCAAAATCCAAATAAGACAATGCATTCTTCAAACGGTGAAATAAGACACGATTATCATAAGTAATTTGATCGCCCTTAGCATGGTCCCCCGATGCTGTACTTGGATAACCACAACACAAATACGATGGTGGCAAGACCACATTTAGACCCAAATCATACAACATCGCCTGTGTTGCCAAGCCTACTTGTGAAAACAAGCGTTCTGAACCACAACCTGGAAAATAAAACACCGCACGGCCATTGGCTTTTTTGGGATCGCGTAAAATCGGAATCATATTTTTATCACGCGATTCAATACCCAACTGCTGACGCGCCGTAGAAAGAGGCAAACTTGGTAAAGGTCGCTCAACAAAGTTAATAAGCTGCGCTTGCACCCCATCCAAATTGCGTTTGGCAGCAGGAATATCTTTCACCAAACCAATTATTTTCGCTACCTTATGCAACAACCGATGCCCAGCATAGCCCCAACGAATCACCACCTCACGCATGATATGAATTGCATCAGGATTCTTAATCACCAGAAATGCCATGGCTAATTTTGAACCTACGTTAAAACGTGATTGCCCCTTATCTTTGAGCAAGGCTCGCATTTTTTCCGTGACCACGCCAAAATCAATATCGACAGGGCATGGTGCCTCACATTTATGGCAAATCGTGCAGTGATCAGCCACATCATGTAAGCCTTCAAACTGCTCAAAAGAGATGCCCGCACCAGTCTGTGACTCATACAAAAAGGCTTCGATAATTGCCCCCGATGCTTGAATTTTATTGCGTGGTGAATACAGCATATTGGCACGCGGAAAATGGGTATTGCATACCGGTTTACACTTTCCACAACGCAAGCATGGTGAAATTTCTTCCGAAAGCTCTGTGAGATCAGCCGCCTCCATAATCACCGCTTCATGCTCAAGTAAATTGAAACTTGGTGTATAGGTCAGGCTTAAATCAAGTCCTGGCTGTAACTTTCCACGGTTAAACACATCATCAGGATCAGCTTTTTTCAAATAATCTGCAGTTTCTTGCAACACTTCATCACTAAGGTACTCAAGTTTGGTAATGCCAATGCCATGCTCACCAGAAATCACACCACCAAGCTCTTCAGCTTTAGCCATCACCTTTTCAACCACATGGTGAGCACGGCGCATCATCATATAATCATTGGAGTTTACAGGAATATTGGTATGTACATTGCCATCACCGGCATGCATATGTGTTGCCACCACCACACGGCTCGACAAGACACGCGTATGGATTGCCTTAATGTTTTCCAGCAATGTTTCATTGCCACGCAAACGATCCAACA
>JAUZQS010000040.1 GCA_030950875.1 Mariprofundaceae bacterium
ATGATTGGTCCATCGCTCTTTATGGGCGTGGTTGCAGGGGCGTTTTTTGGTTTAATTGTGCATGGGATTTTTCCAGAAATGTCAGAGAGTTATGGTGCTTATGCTCTCGTAGCATGTGCGGCAATGATGGCGGCGATGTTACAGGCTCCGATGAGCTCTATCTTGATGGTGTTTGAACTTTCAGGCAATTACCAGATTATGATGCCTTTGATGGCAGCATGCGTGATTGCGGCATTGGTGAAACGCGCCTTTGGCGAAGATTCGGCAGTCACAGAATCACTGAAAGAACGCGGCATTGAAACAGGTTGGGGTTTAGAGCGATCATGGATGCGTTCGGTACCTGTTAGCCGTATTCCTTGGAAGGCGATCCCTAAAATATCCGAGCATGCGCGCTTGGTAGAGCTGAAAGCGGTTTATGTGAAGTCGGGTAAGGGCTGTGTACAGGTCGTTGATGATGATGATTTGATGGTGGGGATTATCACCTTTGCTGATTTACAAGAATGGCTATTGGATTCGACATTGGATCAAGTCGTGGTTGCATCAGAGATTGCCAATCGCAAAGTATTAACGATTTCTGAAAATGACAATTTATTGAATGCTGTGACGTTGTTGGATCGCGTTGAATTTGAACAAATGCCCGTCGTAGCAGCAGATAATCCGCGCAAGGTTTTAGGCATTTTATCGCGCAATGCAGTGTTCTCAAAATACCATAAGTTAATTGTAAAACATGGCGAAAAAGTGGATGATAACACGCATGTTTGATTTAAATCCTGCGCAACAACAAGCTGTTGAAGCTGGTGATGGTCCACAGCTTATCCTAGCTGGAGCAGGCTCTGGAAAAACGCGCACCATTGTACATCGTATCGGGCATTTGATTGCTGCACATGGCATTGCTCCACACCGTATTTTGGCCGTGACATTTACCAATAAAGCCGCAGCGGAATTAAAAGGGCGTTTATCCGATTTGATTGGTGATGGTGGCGGCGGTGTTGTTTCAGGCACATTTCATGCGTTATCGCTGCGTTTCTTACGCCGTTATGCCGATGCTTTGGGTTATCCGAAATCTTTTCAGGTCATTGATTCTGATGACCAACGCGCCTTGGTGAAACGTATTTTAAAGGCTAGGAATATTGCCGCTGAGAAACTTCACCCATCGTATTTGATTGGCTGGATTGAGCATTGTAAACATGCAGGGTTATTGCCCGATCAGGTTGATTCACAGATGTGGAGTGGCATTGATTTACGTGAATTATACATGCAATATCAGCGTCAGCTCAAAGCTTTGGAGCGCATGGACTTCTCTGATTTAATCGTTAATACAGTGCGGTTGCTGCGTGAAATACCTGATATTGCGGTGGCCTTACGCAGTCGCTTTGATCATGTCCTCGTTGATGAATATCAGGATACCAATCCTGTGCAACATGAATGGCTTACCTTGCTTTGTGCGGAACATCATAACCTTACGGTTGTGGGCGATGATGATCAGTCTATTTATGGTTGGCGTGGTGCTGATGTGCGTCATATCCTTGATTTTGAACGTATTTGGCAGGGTGTTTCTGTTGGTATTCACTGTTTGGAAGAAAATTATCGTTCAACGCCATCGATTCTAAAGCTCGCCAATGCGATTATTTCCGATAACAGTGAGCGGCATGAGAAAGTGCTCAAGCCGACCCGTGAGGATGGGGATAAGCCAACATGGAAAGTCTGCAATGATGAGTATGATGAATCGCGGCAAGTAGCACGTTTTTTACAATCGCGGCGTGATCGCGGCATTGCATGGGATGATATGGCGGTATTGTATCGCTCCAATCGTCAATCGTTGGCCTTGGAACAAATTTTACGCCAAGAAGAGATGCCTTATCAGATTATTGGCGGTGTTGGCTTTTTTGAACGTTTGGAAATCAAAGATGCATTGAGCTTTTGGGCGATTATCAATCGTTGTGCTGATGCCATGCATGTATTGCGAATTGTAAACAAACCCAAGCGCGGTATTGGTCTTAAAGGCCAAGAGAAGATTGCTGCACAATTGGTCGCCTCTGGTATGCGTGCCCATGAATGGTTGGATGTGATCGCCGCCGGACACGCGGAAGGCGTGGCGAAAAAGTTAGAGCCGCTGGCGCAACTGATTGTGCGGTTGCGTAATGATTTGGAAAATATGCCAGACCGTGGCTTGATGGCGCTTTTGGAGCAAACAGCATATATTGATAGCTTGCAATCTTTTGGTGAACTGGAAGCAGAATCGCGCCTTGAGAATATTCGCACATTGCAAAATTATATTGAAATAACCATGCAGGAAGAGGTCGCGCCCATTGAATTTATGGATAGAGCGGCCTTGTTACAATCTGGCGAAGAAAACAATGATGATGAAGATCAGCCAAAAATAAACTTGATGAGCCTGCATCGAGCCAAAGGCTTGGAGTTTGATAGTGTGGTTTTGGCGGGTGTGGAAGAAGGATTGTTGCCGCATCAGCGCGCACTGGATGAAGGCGATACCGATGAAGAACGCCGTTTGTTGTATGTGGGTGTGACCCGGGCCGAAAATGCACTGCTGATTACCTCAGCACGACAACGCAGGATATTTGGCGATATACATTTTCCAATGCCAAGTCAGTTTATCAAAGATTTGCCTGAGGATGTGCTGCATAAAGATCAACCTGTAGTGAAAGCGTCGATGCTGGGTCTAAGCCATGATTCAGGTCTGGATATTGGCAGTACGGTCTCTCACCCTAGTTTTGGTGAGGGTGTGGTTTTGGAGCTTGAAGGCAGCGGTGATGCTACACGGATTTCAGTGGAGTTTGAGCGCGTTGGTTTAAAGCGACTTATGTTAAAGTATGCTGCCTTGCAGGTGATGTGAGTTGATTCGTATAAGATGCAAGGTGACTGATGGGATGCGTTCAAACTTTTTTGCTGTTAATGTTGCACGCTTTGCATCGATTTAGGAGATATTTATGTCTATTGTGATCTACCATAACCCAAACTGTACGAAATCACGTGCGAGCCTAGCTTTGCTTGAGGAAAAAGGTTTACAGCTTGAGGTGATTGAGTATTTGAAAACGCCACCTACGGCAGCTGAATTGGATGTGATTTTAAGTAAGCTTGGTAAAGAGCCCGCTGAATTCGTGCGTACGGGTGAAGATGCATACAAAGAGCATATGCTCGGCAAAAATTTAAGTCGGGCCGAGGCGATTGCCTTGATGGTTCAATATCCGATGTTGATTGAGCGCCCAGTTGTCGTGAATGGTGATAAGGCGGCGATAGGCCGTCCGCCAGAAAACATTTTAGCCATCTTGTAACTATTCAACTCGCCCCTTATTTTTCCGATACCAGCGTTAAAAAATGCTCACAAAAAGGCAGGAGCCGTTTGCACAAGCCTATGGCTTGCCCGAAGGGTGAGGTGCAGGATGTACCGAATGACTTACAGGAGTAAGCTGCGCTTTTTTGCCTTGGTCTCAGAAAAATAAACGGCAATCTGAACAGCTACAGGCTATTGTACTAGATTGTGCTGAATAAGTGTAAGTTGCAGTGCTTTAGCGCGAATAATAAAAAGGAAGTGATATGAAAGTATTGGTCGTTGGCGGCGGTGGTCGTGAACATGCATTATGTTGGAAATTGAATCATTCGGACTCTGTGTCAGAAGTGCTTTGTGCTCCAGGAAATCCGGGCATTGCCAAGGATGCACGCTGCATCAATGTTGGTGCGGAAGATATTGATGGTCTGATGGCTTTAGCGCGTCAGGAACAACCCCGCTTGGTCGTGGTTGGTCCTGAAGTTGCCTTAGTGAAAGGTTTGGGTGATCAGTTGCGAGCTGAAGGCTTTGCTGTTTATGGCCCGAATGCCGCTGCAGCAGAATTAGAGGGCAGCAAATCATTTTCCAAAGCATTGATGGATGAAGCAGGTGTTCCCACTGCATTCTTTGAAACCCATACTGACCCTATTCAAGCTGCTGCCTATATTCGTCAAGTTGGTGCACCTATCGTGGTTAAAGCATCGGGATTGGCTGCAGGAAAAGGTGTGATTATCGCACATACTGAAGATGAAGCCATCGAAGCAGTCAATGATATGTTGTCTGGCAACAGCTTTGGTGATGCTGGTTCACAGGTGGTGATTGAAGAGTTTTTAGAAGGTGAAGAAGCCTCATGTTTATTTATTGTATCGGGTGACACCATT
>JAUZQS010000041.1 GCA_030950875.1 Mariprofundaceae bacterium
TCCTGATTATCACCCAAGCCTGAGTGAAGCACGCGCTTCATCCAAGGAGTGATTCGCACATGCACCAAACCATTGCCAACTAGTCTGGCTCGAACATAAAAACCAGTGGTAATTGGAATCAACTCAATACTACGCTGTTCAATCACACCATAAGTACTTAACCATCGGCGCGTTTCACGATTAAAGCTCTGAATACTCCCCGTTTCAATCCGACCAAGATGATTTGCACTAACCCGCAACTGATAAGTACTGCGATTGGATACTTGCTGTAAGTGTTGCCCAGCATTTAGCTGAACCCAGCCTCCTGACAGCGGTGACATAGAAATAGCCCCAGCAACGGAATGTTCTTGCAGGCTCGAAATATCTTCTATTTTTATCTGAACAGTTAATTGTGCAGCGGGTTGATCCAGTCTCTTTAACAAAGCCTTGGCTTTTTTAATATAGGCAACTTTATCATCAATCAACAATGTGCGTGTTGTATTGATTTCCACCACTTTGCCTGCATTGGAAAGTTGTGTTTTTACAATTTCTGCAGCCTCATGCAATGGCAAAAAATAGACTTCTACAGTTTCCGTTGCCGCATAAGAGGATGACAATCCACTCCAAAAAAGAACCAACGAAATAAGTAAGATCCTCATTTAAGCTATCATCAAGTTTTAGTTTCCATATTTTTACCCATCCTATGCCATCGTTTGGAGCGAGAGGCGGCCTGTTCTTTACGCCAAGCCTCTATTTTTGCATGGTTACCACTGAGCAATACATCTGGAACACGTTTGCCTTCAAAGACTTCTGGACGCGTATAATGTGGCCAATCCAAAACACCTTCCTCTGTAAAGGAATCAAGTACAGCTGAGTCCGCTGAGCCCAATACATCAGGAAGCAAACGAATCACCGCATCCAACACAGACAGTGCCGCAGGCTCACCACCCGATAACACATAGTCTCCCAACGATAGCTGCTCATCGACTTCATCGCAAATGCGTTCATCAAAACCTTCGTAACGTCCACAAAGTAGGGTTAAATGTCTCTTTTCAACATATTCAAGGGCTTTTTGTTGGGTAAAACGCACGCCAGAAGGGGTCAGCATCACCACATGGGTTTGCGGGTCACGTTTGCGGGCTTCACGAATAGCTGCGACCACTGGCTCTGCTTTCATTAACATCCCCGGCCCACCACCATACGGTTTATCATCAATGCTTCGATGTTTATCCGTGGTAAAATCGCGCATTTGAATGCAATCAACTTTGGCTAGATTAGCCTCGATAGCGCGTTTGGGAATTGAGCAGTTTAATGGAGAGTCAAAAAACTCTGGAAATAAGGTTAAGATTTGGGCGTGAAACATGCATCCATCCCATCCAACAAACAGACATCAACACGGCGATTCTCCATATCCACCAGCTGTATAACATCTTCTGTAAAAGGCAGCATCCATTCGCCCTGCACCTCGGCACTGACAGATGTTTTTACTACTATAATATCCTGTGCTCCATATGCTTCCAGAGCTACGACAGAGCCAGTCAGACGACCTTCAACATAAACGTCACAGCCAAGCAGCGCTTCCCATAAATATTCGTCGTCACCCACCTCTATTTCATCAGTAGATACCCAAATTTTTATTTTCTTAAGTTGCTCTGCCTGTGTACGGGTTGTTACACCTTCAAGTTCGGCCAACATGCCCTTATTACCATGCTGCCAGCAACGACCAACGGAATATGCCTTGACGCTCTCTGCAGTCATGCCCAAATACCAACAAGAATACCCAGCGATGCCAGAGGCAGGCCGGGTATCAGAATAAACGGTGAGCGTTCCTTTTAAGCCATGCACGCCTAAAATGGTGCCCACACAAACCAATGTATCAGTCATGCTATGAAAGAGGCGCGATTCTAGAAACGATCAACACGCCTTTATCCAAGAAACAATTAAGCAGAAACCTTAGCAATCAAGGTTGCAACACGATCTGAAGGCTGCGCGCCTAAATCAGTCCATGCTTTCACACGCTCAAGATCCAATTCAATTACTTCCGGCTCCTTGCAAGGATCATAGTAGCCTAATTTTTCGATAAACGCGCCATCACGACGTTTGCGTTCGTCCATTACTACTACTGCATAAAACGGGCGTTTCTTACGTCCACCACGTTGCAAGCGAATCACTGTTGCCATAGTTCAAAACCTCCAAAATCAGGCGCGCACTATAACTGGCAGCCTTAAAAAGTCATCATTTTAATTTTATTTTACTTCAAATTTGCATAAGGCATTACATCTTCGGCATGCCACCCATACCACCAAATTGCCCCATCATTTGCGACATCATGCGTTTGCCTTTGCCACCCTTCATTTTCTTCATCATTTTCTGCATTTGAGAAAATTGTTTTAGCATCTTATTTAATTCAGGAATACTTGTGCCTGAACCTGCCGCAATGCGTTTTTTACGGCTGCCATTGATCAACTTTGGATATTGCCGTTCTTTACCCGTCATAGAATAAACCATGGCTTGCATGCGCTTCATGGGTTTATCATCGACTTGTGACAATGCCTCTTTCGGTAAATTCACGCCAGGTAACATCTTCAACATACTCGATATGCCACCCATATTCTGCATTTGCCCCAGCTGATCAGCAAAATCCATTAAATCAAAGGAGCCTTTTTTAACCTTTTTGGCTAGCTTGTCAGCACTTGCCTGATCAACATTAGCCTGAATCTTCTCAACCAGACCCACCACATCGCCTTGACCAAGAATACGCCCAGCCATACGTTGCGGATCAAACAGTTCAAAGGCATCAATCTTTTCACCTGTACCAACATAGCGC
>JAUZQS010000042.1 GCA_030950875.1 Mariprofundaceae bacterium
ATTGGTGAATAAACTGGGTATTTTCGCCAAGCTGGTGAAGAGTGATCATGTATTGCACGATGGTGACCGGGTGGAAATTTACCGTTCGCTGCCCCGCAAACCCCGCGATGCCCATGCCGCCGATGATAAAAAAGCCCGTATTCGCGCCAAAAAAGAACGCCGTTCAACACCGCCGAACGAACCAATTTCCTGAATTCGTATGATAAGCGGAATAGTGAAGTTTGCTGGTGACTGGCCATGGAGCAGTTACTGATGCCAATCTCAAGCGCGCCGAACGTCTTCGCTGGTGGGTAATATGCGCGCGGATATGAGCTCATCTATTGAGAATGAATGGTTGTGCTCAAAAATCATGGGGGCATACGGAATAGATACAGCGCATTGCAACATCGCCACATTTGGTGAAACCAAAGTGTTGGTTGTTGAACGGTTTGACCGGAAGCTTTCGCAGGATGGAAGTTACTGGTTGCGACTTCCCCAAGAAGACATGTGCCAGGCTTTGGGGCTGTCGCCTTTGCTGAAGTATGAGAGTGATGGTGGACCGGGTATGACAGAAATCCTTGAGCTATTGCGTAACTCAAGTGTTTCCGAGCAAGATCGCAGAAGCTTTTTTAGGACGCAGATTATATTTTGGATGTTGGCGGCAACTGATGGGCATGCGAAGAATTTCAGCCTGTTTCATGAAGCTTCGGGTATTTATCGGATGACGCCGATTTATGATGTGCTTTCAACTTGGCCCATTATGGGTAAAAAAGCCAATCAGTTAAACCCGCATGATGCAAAGCTGGCCATGGCGTTTAAATCTAAAAATGTACATTACAAATTGAAGGAAATTTGTCCCAGGCATTTTTATAGCGTTGCAGAAAAGCTTGGGTTGGGCGCTCAGGTTCATGAAATGCTTATGGATATTGTTGAGGCTACACCTGATGTGATTGGGAAAGTCAAAGCGATGCTACCCACAGTGTTTCCGGCACCCGTTACAGATGCCATATTTGCAGGGCTGAATAAATGTGCAGATGAGATTCAACGCAGCATCGAAATAAAAGAAACCGAACAGGGAAAATAAGATGAGCTCAGTTGATATTGTAAATAAAACACTGCTTAAACAGAATGGGCGAGCAGCCGTAGTGGTGCCCGACAATGTGTTGTTCGAGGGTGGAGCAGGTGAAACGATTCGCCGTAGGATTTTGCATGATTGTAATGTACATACCTTACTTCGTTTACCAACAGGGCTTTTTTACGCCCAAGGTGTGAAAGCGAATGTATTGTTTTTGGAAAAGAAACCCGCCAGTGAAACACCCTGGACAAAAAATCTGTGGATTTTTGATTTGCGAACCAATAAACATTTCACACTGAAAACCAGCCCTTTAAAACGTAGTGATCTGGATGAATTTGTTTCGTGTTACACCGCGCCTTCAAGAACTGCGACTTGGAGTGAAGATAATCTAGTTGGTGCTTGGCGTTGTTATGACTATGAAGAGTTAATTGCGCGAGATAAAGCCAGTCTCGATATTTTTTGGCTTAAAGACCAGTCATTGGAAGATTCAGAAAACCTTCCTACTCCAGATGTGCTGGCACAAGAAATCGTTGAAGACTTACAGACTGCCTTGGAACAAATGCGTGAGATTGCTAGTGATATGGAGACTAAAGTTTCGTCATTTCCGAAGGTTTCATCGGAGATTCATGAGTAATGGCCGCCAATCGCAAAAATATAAATCGTGGAGCGTGAGGAGCGTGAGGGGTCGAGGCTTGCTTCGTGGATTTTTGGTTTGGGTTTAAGTTGATTACATTAGATATAGGGCATGATGTTCCTGTTTATCCGGGGTCGTGTACTTTTTGTATTCATTACTTTGGTGTTAGTTAGGCGTGTGAAGTATTTTTATATGGTATACCTGAGATCATCAGGCGCGGAGTGACCATTTCAAAGCTTACGCTGCCGATAGGTATATTTTTTCAGCTAGGAGGCTGTCCGAGAATAGAAAGACCTACTGCGGAATCCCCGTTTTGGCCATGATTTCCGTCTATTTTCGTTTTGAAACCCTGCTATTCGCCTCAAACAGTCGAAATTCATGACTCAAAATGAGAATCCCTCGCTACGGCCTCTATTCTCGGACAGCCTCCTAGGCTGGAACACCTTTCCCGTGCCAAAACTCACTGAAAAAACAAAGCTGATTTAACCCGTTGTGCTGAGGATATTTTATTGGCGCGAGAGCACCATTTCCCAGCCACCATTGCCGACCTCTACAAACCCGATGCCATGCCCGAAGATTTACGCCGCGCCCATGCACGCAATGATGAAGTGCTGGAGCGCATCTATATCGGTCGCAAATTCAAAAATGACACCGAACGCCTCGAAAAACTTTTTGATCTCTATACCAAGATGACAAAAGGCAAGGGGCTATAGTCATTCAAGTATAGAGTTATCGTCATGCCCGAAATCTTTTATCGGGCATCCATGCCTTAGCTTACCGAGCTACTTTCGCCCATCGTGAATATTACACTGGGCCCCCGCATTCGCGAGGATGACAGTATAAGATAAATCAATCCTTGAACCACTATATATGAGCAGCCTTACAAATGTTGAGTGGTGTTTTAGCCTGATTTGGATGCGTTATCTGAGTTAAAACCTTCGCTTGAATATGAACAACAGTGCGATGGTGAAGAAACTTGGTGTGCCATGTGCTAAAAATCTTAGAACCAGACTTGCGGACTTACAAGCAGCCGTAGTTTTGGAAGATATTGTGACTGGCAGACCACATCCTCTGGAAAGAGATCGGTTAGAACAGTTCTCTGTAGACTTGCATGGTGGTAATCGTTTGGTTTTTGAAAGTGTGGACGAGCCAATCCCAACGCATGACGATGGATTTATTGCATGGAAGCAAGTAACAAAAATTCGCATTGTATTTATTGGAGATTATCATGA
>JAUZQS010000043.1 GCA_030950875.1 Mariprofundaceae bacterium
CCACAGCTCAAATAAAAATTACAAATTGTAAAGAACAATACCGCTGCCAAACTGCCTAAGCCGTCTCGCTGCGGGCGGCGAACTTTATCGCCTAATGTTACACTGTCAATCACTTTGTTTTACTCAACTCTCTAACCAACAGAAACTCAATCAAACAAACCAAAAAACACTACAACAAACTTCAACTAAACAACCACTCTTGCGAGCCGATGCCCCGTCGAAGGGAGGCGAAACATAACGAGTGAATCCAAACCGTCAACTCCTTTGTTATGAAGTGTTTTTAATATGCCGAAAATATCCACTGTCCACCTGCATTTTAAAAGCAACCAACCTCATGAGTTCAACACTCATGCACGATCACAAATCGTAGGATATTCTACCTGCGAATATTGACATCATAGCATTCTTAAGAGTACTGTTTAGAATTCTTTAAAGGGGTTTGTTATGAATACTATCTCAGCCAATCAGTTAAAAACTCACGGTGTATCAGTGCTGGCTGAAGGGTTAAAGAATGAGCCAGAGGCGATTATTACTGTGCGCGGCAAAGATCAATATGTCGTTATGAGCATTGAACACTATCATTATTTGCGAGAATTGGAGCTAGAAGCCGCACTATTGGAAGCGCGTAGAGATATTGAAAATGGCAATGTGATTCATGAGTCAGCCGAAGCGCATGTTAGCAGAGTGTCTTAAAAGTGCATTTTACACTTGCATTCACAGCAAGCTACAATCGACGTGCAACAAAGTTTCTAAAAAAACACCCTGAACTAAAAAATCAATATCTAAAAACATTACAGCTACTGGAATTAAACCCTTACCACCCTTCTTTGCGCTTACATGCTTTAGCAGGGCGGTTAACGGGACTACACTCCGTCTCTATAAATATTAGCTATCGCATAACAATCGAGTTCATCATAGAAAACAATGAAATTATCCCTGTAAATGTCGGTACGCATGATGAGGTTTATCGATAAAACTGCGTAAAATGCGCGATTGCAAGACCCGACCCCATGCTACATGGTAAATTATAACAACCGCTATAATACCCAACCCTAGACGAAGATCGCCTTGAAATATTATGCCGTAAAGTGTCGTTAAGATTAGGAATCCTGAAAATGTCATAACAACCTATATGATAATCGGTCTAGGCTAGTAGCACAACCTAGATGAGAGACTTTGGGTATCGGCAGCTCATGATTATGAAAAGAGGCTGGGGCTTGAATGTTGAAAAAATCGAGGACAGTAATACTTATTAAAATTTATCCCTTGCGCCCTGAACGCGGATGGGCTTTATCATAGACCTCTGTCAGCTTATTGATGTCCAATGACGTATAACGTTCCGTTGTTGCCAACGAGCTATGGCCTAGTAATTCTTGAATAGCTCGCAAATCAACACCGCCCGCAAGCAAGTGTGTTGCAAATGAATGGCGAAGACGGTGTGGCGTTACCGATACATCCGCGCCCGTTTCCAAAGCTCGTTTTTTTAGCATCCGTTGCACACTGCGGGTGGTCAAACGGGAACCTCGTATATTTAGAAACACTGCATCTGATATAGATTGACGCGATGTGATATAGTTATCTAGAACATTGATTGCACCAACAGGCACTGGAACAATTCGCTCCTTCTTACCCTTCCCTAATACACGCAGCTCTTTCTCCCAAATATTCACATCTTCAATATTTAATCCCACCACTTCAGATACACGCAACCCACAGCCATACATTACAGCCAGCAGTGCAGCATCACGCAAATCAGAATCTCCATCTGTAGGCTGCATAAGTTTTTCAGTTTGTTCTGGCGACAACGCTTTGGGTAATCGCTTTGATTGTTTCGGTGCCATCACTCCTGCAGCCACATTCTTCTCACATCTTCCTGCCTGCACACAGCTATCGAGCAAAGATCGCAAAGCCGATAACCGGCGAGCCAATGTTGCAGGCGATAAACCTGCCGCATGTCCTGCGACCAACCAGTCTTGCACATCACTGCGGGCAAACGCATCTAGTGCGATGCCATCGGGGCAATGCTGAATAAATTTATTTAGGTCTCGCTGATAATTCGACACCGTATGCGGCGACGCCATGCGAATTTCTTCTAGCTCTGTGATAAAACTATCAACAGCATCTTGCAGCTTCATCTATTAAAGCCCTTACCCGTCAAGCGGTGCGACCTCTACACGCGATCCCCCCAAGGCCTTGGCAACATACATAGCTTGATCAGCCTCAGAAACTAACACTTTTACCACTTTATCCACATCCGCAGGCGAAAATGCAAGACCCACACTAATACCAATACGTTCATCATATATATCAATAGCCGCACACTCTTTAACCATACGATTAGCAATTTCTTCGCCTTTATCCATCGCACAGCCTTGTAAAAATACCGTAAATGCCTGCTCTCCCATACGAATCATCACGTCCTGTTCTCGGACACATTGATTTACCACTTGGCTAACATGCATCAATAATTCATCACTCGCCGTCGAGCCAAGTCGATCAGTTACGGCTTTGAAATCATCAATATCAAAATAAATGCACACCACCTGTGTGTCTCGCCCAAACCATTGCGATAGTGGCTGATGGCTATGCGGCTGAAAGAAACGCCTATTATGCGCTCCCGTAAGGGAATCGGTGACTGATAAACGTGCCAAACGCTCACGCACGATGGCATTTTCAAGGGTTAGCCCAACGATTTGCGTTAAATGCTGTAAAAAGTCATCACTTTGATCAGGTGCAAAACGCCCACCATCCAACGAGCCCAATCCCAACACACCAAAAGGTCGCGATAAATCCCCTAGCACCAAAAGCGCCAGTGACGATAAATGACTATCTCTTGTTTCAAGCCATGGGAAATTACGATCATTATCCAACCGAAGCAGCCAAACATGGCGGCTAGCCAAGCCTATTTGTTCAATTTCACCCTTTTCCACCCATACCAAATCTTGTTCTGATAGACCTGAAAGGTGACATTGCCCCATAAAGCTAGAACGATCAAACCACAAACGCACCATATCCAAGTCAAAACTTGAACGCAGGCTACGTAATAATGTAAAGCATAAGTCTTCCGAGTCCGTTGCAGCCAAGACCAACGACTCCAACTCAAACAGCTTACTAAAAAGCACATCATTTTCTTGCAAGCGCCCCATCATTTCCGCAACATACTGTTTTAAATCACGATTCTCATCCAATAGCTTTTGTGTTCGACGCACTGTAAAATCATCTTTAATATTTTTATCATTTATATTACTCATGGCTGCACACTCTCCTCAATCAGAATGCGCCATGGTGCCTGCTCATCTGAACGTGCCAAATACAAACGTTTTCGAGTCGAATCTTGATAATTATTAGAGCGATAACTTTGGTCAAATTCAGC
>JAUZQS010000044.1 GCA_030950875.1 Mariprofundaceae bacterium
GCTGGATAAACCTGCTTCTTCAGGCGATACTTGATCGACAGTGGCATTGGATAGTGGGCCATGCATATGATAAATTTTCCGGATGAGGGAATGGGCTGCGCCACCTAGCAGGTCACGGAGCAAGGGTATTTTTCCAAGTAATGCATCCAAGTTTTGAAATGGTCGCACAATCATTGTTAAATCAATGTTATTTTTCTCAAGATTTAGGTTTCCTTTACCCGCAATATCTACCGCAGATGAGCGTAAACCCAAGTTGTGTATATTGAACATTTGATCTTGTAAGGATGCCTCAATTTGTAATCGTTTGTAATACAAACCCTTTTTATTTAAATCCTTGCGATTGCCAAAAAATAAATCAGGTAAATCTACGAGGCTTACTGCTGCCAATGTTTTGGTGAGCGTGCCACCCTTGAGAATGATGCCGTTATCAACGCGCAAACGTAATCGCCCACGTAGTCCTTCCCACCAAGGTTGATTTTTAAGTAAGATGCCTTGTCCTAGGAATAGGGCTTGCATATCACCGCCTGCAAACAGTTTTGTTAGTTTTGCCCATCGCATAGTCTCACCAAAATTACCCTCAAGTTGTGCAAAGCCTTGCCAACGCATGCCGCCTGTTGGTTCAGGTGTTAACGATGCGGACAGCATTAAATGCTGCTTGCCCATGGATGCTGATAGTTGTCTAAGATCCACAGCACTGTTGCCAGGCAAAGCAAACAGGGCCGATATATCTTGTAAAAGAATCGTTCCCGAATGAATTTCATGGGCTTTAAAAATGCCAACACTATTGCGTTTTGAGGCAAGTTTCATGGATACACCTGTCATGGTTGCATCATCCCATATAAACTTATCAATATTGGCTTGAAGAGACCAATGTTTGTCGGCGAGACTGTCAGCCTGTGGGAGTTGCTCAGGTAGAGCTTTGCGATTCAAATATTGTGCATTGATCATCATTTCCCATGGCTCTTTTGTGAAAGGCGCAGATACTTTCAAGGCTCCTTCAAAGGCAGGAGCCTTTAGAGATGTTAAATCTAGTTTTAAACCATATTTGTTGATCTGCCCTGAGCCAAGTAACTGAATGGGAGCTTGATCGCAGAATAATTTATGTAGCTTGAGGTTGCCATTTTCAAAATCGCCTTGAAAACTTACCTGCATGGGGGAACCTATTGGTTTGTTGGAGCCAAGGAAGTTTTTCCATGAGGCGTGTCCAAAGTTCAATGTACCATGCCAATTATTATCAAATGTAATATTTGCTTGAAGCTGACCAGAAGGCTGTTCGATGGGAATATGATAGTGTGCAATAAGATCAGAGAAATCGCCTTGTATCTGACTTGTTAGATGGGTTAGCTGTAACGTCCCTTGGGCTGTTCTTTTAGCCTGAAATGAGATATTTCCATGTAAAAGCTTGCCCTGGATATTTAATTCTTTTGCACTTAGTCCTTGCTGCATATCCCATATAATTTCCCCTGACTTAATTTGTAAAGGGATCTGATTGCTTTCGAAATCCCATATTGCAGAGGGTTTGAGTGAGACATGGATAAGGCTAGCTTTTTCCTTCAGAGGGTTCCATTGAAGTTGGATGCTTGTGGCAGCTGGAGCATGGGTCCAGTGAAGATATTCGGGCTGAGATAGCTTGAGCCATTGTTGTAGTTTTCCAAGATCTGTTTGCCCATGAGCTCGAATGTTCATGTCCAAGCTTTGCCATGGCATGTCCAATGTCCCCGATACTGTGCCTGCATCATGCGGCAACTCAACGTGGCTAATATTTGCCTGTAAACCATGTTCATTAACATCTATTTTTGCTCTGCCATGAATGAGTCGATTATCATCAGGGCCCAAATAAATATCCAGATCATTAATTTTTGCGTTTATATGATAACGCAGTTTATCCCAATCTTTATTTTCAGGTAATCCTTGAAGCGGTTGTTGCCATGGCAGATTAAGTGATACTTGAATATCTGAGGCAACGCCTGAACTCATCTTGCTTAGCCAGTTTAGCCAATCTTTCGAGTTATCTAATGGCCGTAACCATGACCACAACAAAGGCATCTCCAAGTGAGCCGAGACTGCATGCAATGAAAGTTCACCATCCTGCCAATGGATATTCCCAGTACCTTGATTTTTCCCTTGTAGCCATGTTAAAGAAGGGATATTCCATTGTTGAAGATTATAGTCCTTATCGAAGCTAATAAGCCATGTTGAAAGTAGTTGATCAAACGGTAGCTGAAAGGGCCCCGTGGGCAAATTGATAGCAGCAGCAGAGCCTTGTGTGCGCATGTCTAATTGCCATTGCAATTTGTTTTTCTGTTGCAGATGTGCTTCGCCTGACACATCCCCTAATATAAACTTTTGCCACTGGGCTGGTAACCAGTGAATATTATCAAACTTCCAATCTGCAGAGATCAATTGAGATTTAGGGTCTAATGTTGCAGTTAATCGGAAACCAGGCATCCGCAAGAGGGCTGACCCAGAAGGAAGATTTATATCCAAAGCCGCAGATTTCAGCTTGCCTTGATATGACGCATAGCGCCATTGTACATCCATATCATCCATAATAAGGTGGGTTGGTAAAATATTTAGGTTCTTTTTATGGCTATAATTTGACGCATCAAGTTGTAATAAACCACCGTGTAGCGCAATGCGCTTAGGTAATAATTCACCATGAAAAAGTCCCATCAAGGATACTTGAATTGTTAGCGATGTATCATCAACGGTGATCATTTTATCTTTAGTCTTAAAGCTGCAATGAGCGACTTTAAAGCCGATATATCCAGCCCAATACCACGATAAACCTTGAAGGTTCAGCTCGCTTAATTGTAACTCTTGTTTGAGTAATGATTCAATCTGTGGACGCATACGATTGATATCGGGTGCGAACCACCATGCCGCAATGCCGCCTAAGGCGATGAAAAGCAACAGTAATGTGGCGATAATTTTAGCTATTTTTTTTAGATTTCTTGAAGAAAACGTCATGCGAAGTTGCTTGCGTATTGTAATGAATGCTTGTTAGCTAGCATCCTTTTTCTTTAAACGGGCAACTTTATCTTGCAGTTTTTTTAATAGACCATCAAAGCCATCCTTTTTTAAAAGACCTTTGAATTCTTCTCTAAATGTGCCAATCAAGCTGACACCTTCAATTTTTATATCATAAACTTGCCATGTGCCAGCACTTTGGAGCAAACGATAAGATACAGGGGTGATTTTATTGCTATCAATGATGCGTGTTTTAACCCGGGCTTTATTTCTTTTGAACTCAGCATTATCAAACTCTACGATTTGACCATGGTATGCTGAAAGGCGATTGCCATATGAACGCTCCAGTAGCTGGCGGAATGTTTTAGTGAATGCAGCTTGTTGTTCAGAGCTTTGTTTTCTCCAAGGCCTGCCAACACTGCGCCGCGCCATCTCGCGATAATCAAAGCGCCCTTCAACCTGTTGGCGAATAGCAGCGCGATCTTTCTCTGTTAGTTTGCTTTGATCCTTTCTGCTTCCTAATGCGTGAAGAATACCGTTGACGGCTTTTTCAACGACGACTTTGGGGCCGTCCTGTTCTGTATCATTTGCCCAAACGGGCAGTGCAAAACAAAACAATAAAAATGTAATGAGACCTTTTGTCATTATATTCATGTCCAACTCCTTATTCTTAAATAGCCTAGGCAAAGTCTAATACAGCGATGTCTATGAGGGCGGGGTAATTATTACTCTGAACTTGAGAAAATATACTTGCTGATTAAATCTTCGATATTGATAGCCGACTCTGTTTCTTCTATTTCGCCATGATTTGCAATGATTTTATCATCCGCACCTTGGCTAATACGGACATAGCGTTCGCCAATAATACCTTTGGTACGTACTGCAGCAATGGCGTCAGTGGTTAGCTCGACACCTTGTTGAATTTCAAGCTGTAACAAAGCCTCATCTTGGTCTTTTAATTGTACCGATGCGACACGGCCAATAGATACCCCAGCAAGCATCACATCTGCACCTGCTCGCAAGCCACCTGCATCATCAAAGGTTGCGGATACATTGTAACCTGATGAGCCCAGACCACCAATTTGTCCCAACTTGATTGCCATCCAAGCCATAGCCATAATGCCTAGAAAAACAAAGATGCCTACAGTGATTTCAGTTTTGCGATACGATTGCATATAAACTCTCTTTTTTTAAAGTATTAAAGGAAAAATGATGTCAGGATATAGTCGAGGATAAGAACACCGACGGATCCTGCAACCACAGCTTGTGTTGTGGCTTTGGCAACACCTTCGGTTGTTGGTGTGGCGCGATAGCCCATGTATGTACAGATAACACCGATAAGTATGCCAAAACCGAGTGCTTTTACCCAGCCCGCGTATAAATCCATAGGGGTTATTTTGGCAATCATTTCACCAATAAATGCACCACCATTAACGCCTAATAGCTCAACACCAACAATATAACCTGCCCCTAGCCCAATGATATCAAACATAGAAACCAATAAAGGTAGTGAAATAATCATGGCAATAATGCGTGGTAAGATGATACGTGCTTTTGGATTGACAGCCATCATTTGTAGCGCATCAAGTTGCTCAGTAACACGCATAATACCAATCTCAGCAGTAATGCTTGAACCAGCACGTCCCACCATCATAAACGCGCCAAGCACAGGGCCTAATTCGCGAATAATTGCCAATGCCACGCCTGATCCAAGCAATGACTCGGATCCGAACTTTGCCAATGTGTAATAACCTTGAAGCGCTAAAACCATGCCGGTAAAAGCACCCGTGATAGCAATAATAACAAATGAGCCAACACCTAGGGCATAGAGTTGTATAACAATATGCTTGCCCTGCCACGGCTTGGCGAATAAATGTGCCAGTGAGGTTACACTTAATACTGTCGCATCGCCCATGCTTTCAATGGCGCGTAAAAACCAACGACCAAGGCTGCCAAAAAATAGTATCGCATTGTTTTGTTGGGCAGGCTCATTATTCATGACATCCTCACTGTGCCAGGCTTATGTAAAAGATCCTCAATATAGGATGTTTCGCTGCGTGAAAATGGAATAGGACCATCCGGGCGACCTTCAATAAACTGTTGTACACGTGCATCATCACTATGACGAATGACGTCGGACGTGCCTTCTGCAATAACCTTTCCTTGCCACAATAAAATAACATGATCGGCAATAGCCAATCCTGCATGTACATCATGCGTAACAACAATAGAGGTCATTTTTGTGCGTTGGGTTAAATCACCAATCAAGGATGCTATAACACCTGCTGAAATAGGGTCCAACCCTGATGTAGGTTCGTCAAAGAATACGATTTCAGGATCCATGGCAAGGGCGCGGGCAAAAGCAACACGTTTTGCCATACCACCAGATAGTTGCGATGGCATAAATTTTTCAAAGCCGCGCAGACCAACCTGCTCAAGCTTCATGGTGACCATGGTGTGAATCACAGATTCATCCAATTGTGTGTGTTCGACCAAAGGAAATGCAACATTATCATAGACACTTAAAGAGTTAAGTAGTGCAGAATATTGAAAAACCATGCCCATGCGGGAGCGTAATTTGTAAAGGTTCTTTTGGCTTATGCCATTCAAATCGTCTTTGCCGTACCAAATATGCCCCGATGTAGGACACTCCAAGCCAGCCAGCAAACGCAATAATGTTGTTTTGCCAGAGCCTGAACCACCCATAACCACAGTTGTTTGATGTTCTTTGATGTGAATATCGGTGCTATCTAAGGCCACAACATCATCAAAGTGACGACTTAACTTTTCCGTACGTATCATGGCGCAAATATAGACCTATTCACTTATAAAAAACAGAGTGCGCGGGTGAAGACAGTTTCTGAACAAAAACAAATCAATCAATTCTTTGATGCACTCACAACATGTATGCTGTTTGAACGGCGTGCTTTATCCAAACGTTTGCATGCTTTATCGCATCGTATACGACAGGGAAAGCCTATAGATAAAAGTCTTTTGGATATGAAGCAATGTATTCAACGTTCATCAGCACAATATATGCGCAGAAAAGCGGCCTCTCCCAAGCTTTCATATCCTGAAGAGCTACCTGTATCAGCCAAACGCCAAGAAATTGCGCGCGCTATTCAGGCCAATCAAGTGGTGATCGTGGCTGGCGAAACGGGCTCAGGTAAAACCACACAAATTCCGAAAATTTGTTTGGAGTTAGGGCGTGGTGTTGGCGGATTGATTGGACATACCCAGCCACGACGCATTGCGGCAAGAAGTGTAGCGACACGCATTGCCCAAGAGCTAAAAAGTAAAGTTGGTGAATATGTTGGTTATAAAGTTCGCTTTTCTGATCACAGTAAAAAAGATGGCTATATCAAGCTAATGACCGATGGCATTTTGTTGGCAGAGATTCAGGGAGATGCCCGCCTTGAGCAATATGATACAATTATTATTGATGAGGCGCATGAACGTAGTCTGAATATTGATTTTCTATTGGGCTATTTGAAACAATTGTTGCCAAAACGCCCCGATTTAAGGTTGATTGTAACTTCTGCAACCATCAATACCGCACATTTTGCAGCTTTTTTTGATAATGCCCCTGTCATTGAAGTGTCTGGGCGAAGTTATCCTGTCGATATTTTGTATCACCCCGTTGCCGGTGATGAAGACGCCTTGGATAATAATTTACCATTGGCAATCGTGGCAGCAGTAGATGAAGTGGCGCGGATGGATGCTTTGGGTGATATCTTGGTATTTTTGCCTGGCGAGCGAGAAATCCGTGAAACTAGCCATGCCCTTGCACAACACGCAATGAAGAATACAGAAGTTATTCCGCTGTTTTCACGGCTTTCTGCAGGTGAGCAAGATAAAGTGTTTCAAAACCATCGTGGACGACGCATTGTGTTGGCAACCAATGTGGCAGAAACTTCTTTAACCGTTCCTGGCATTCGCTTTGTGATTGATGCAGGGCTAGCACGTGTATCTCGATACAGTGCGCGAACCAAAGTGCAACGCCTACCCATTGAGCCGATTTCACAAGCCAGCGCGAATCAGCGTTCGGGGCGATGCGGTCGTATTGCGGCAGGTGTGTGTATTCGCCTTTATGATGAAGATAGTTTTAAGCAGCGAAGTCAGCAGACCGACCCTGAAATTCTACGCACTAATCTTGCCAGTGTAATTTTGAAAATGGCCAGCTTGGGCTTGGGGGATGTAGCAAAGTTCCCCTTTATGAATCCGCCTGAATCACGGTCGATTTCAGATGGCTATCGTTTATTGCATGAGCTACAGGCCGTGGATGAATCACGGAAGCTTACGCCAATGGGTAGAAAACTGGTGCGCTTGCCCGTTGACCCGCGCTTGGGGCGCATGCTATTGCAGGCTCATCAAGAACACGCATTGCATGAAGTGTTGATTATTGTATCAGCTTTATCTGTGCAAGATCCGCGCTCAAGGCCGATGGATGCGCAGCAAAAGGCCGATGAAAAACACCGTATTTTTACAGATGACACATCGGATTTTATGAGTTGGTTGAAATTATGGAATTGGTACCATGAGCAAGCCCAGCATCACTCGAAGAACCAGTTGCGGAAATTGTGCCAAAAACACTTTTTATCCTATGTTCGCTTAAGAGAATGGCATGATTTGCATGGGCAGCTATTAGGTATTGTGCGAGAGCTTAAGCTAACCCCCAATCAACAACCTGCCACACCCGATGAGGTACACCGTAGCTTGTTAGCA
>JAUZQS010000045.1 GCA_030950875.1 Mariprofundaceae bacterium
TCGTCCGATGGTCTTGCCAGTGGTGATTGAGATTTAATGTCAGATTCAGATAAAATTGAAATAACGCCTTTGATTATGCGTGAAGCGTTGGCTTTTTTGGTATTTACCTGTGTGGTAATGGTAGCAGTTTCATTGTATAGTTTTAATATCAATGATCCCTCCTTTAATCAGGCAACGTCTGTACAGGCCGTAAATATGCTTGGTACCGTTGGTGCATGGATTTCGGATTTGATGTCTCAATTGTGTGGTTTGGCTAGCTGGTTGTTTGTATTATTGGGTATTACTTGGGTGGTACGTATGGTTGGTGGGTACCGTCCTTATAGCGCTGGTTGGACATCGTTTTTCTGGTTGCCGTGCGTGGTGGCGGTGTCGGGTTTGTTGCATGCCCACCTTACATTGGAAGCGGCGCAAACGTTTGCTTGGGGGGAGCTGCCAGCAGGAACTGGCGGTGCTCTGGGTGCCTTGTTGGTAGGCTCTTTATCTGAGCCCTTATATGCTCTGGGTTGCGACTTGGTATTGATTGCCTTGATGTTAAGTAGCTTTGTAATTGCTTCGCATATGTCATTGTTGGCAGTGGTTCAGCGTATTGGGTTGCTGTTATTTTGGGTGTTACACCGTTTTGCGGCGGTGGGTTCAGACTTGAAGGCACGTTTACAAGGGAATTTACAAGTGCGTCGCGAGCGTTTGGAAGGAAAAGAGCTACGCCAAAGACAAAAAGAAGTTCGACCTGTTGAACCAGAAGATAGAGTTGAACCTGATATTTTACAGGTGGCGAGTGTAAAAGTATCGCAACGTGCACAGGAAGAAAAACAGGTTGAACTTTCTCTTGGCACACCTTCAGATTCGAGTTTTAAATTACCGTCATTGTCGTTATTTTCACCACGCCGTAATACGCCGCATACCTACAGTGGTGAAACTTTGCAGGTCATGAGTCGAATGCTTGAGAAAAAACTGCTCGATTACCGTGTGGAAGGAACCATCGTAGCGGTACAACCTGGGCCTGTGGTTGTGCAGTTTGAATTGGAACCAGCGGCAGGAACCAAGGTCTCTAAAGTTGTTTCCTTGCAGGATGATTTGGCTCGTTCAATGTCAGCAATCAGCGTGCGTGTTTCGGGGAATATTCCTGGTAAAAATGTGATAGGCATTGAACTGCCCAATGAATCACGTGAAATGGTAGTTCTGTATGATGTGCTTTCTAGCACTGCATTTTCTGATAGAAAGAAAATATTACCATTGGCATTAGGTGTGGATATTGCAGGGCAATCGGTGGTGGTTGATCTGGCAAAAATGCCGCATCTATTGGTGGCTGGTACAACAGGCTCTGGTAAATCGGTTTCTGTGAATACGATGATTTGCTCGTTGCTGATGGCGCATACGCCAGAAACGTTACGTTTGATTATGGTTGATCCGAAAATGTTGGAACTATCGATGTATGATGATATTCCTCATTTGCTGGTGCCAGTGGTTACAAGCCCGCACAAGGCGAATAAAGCCTTGGCTTGGGCGGTGTTTGAGATGGAGCGGCGCTATAAGCTGATGTCAGAAGCTAAAGTGCGTAATTTAGATGGTTATAACAAACAAGCGCGCAAACAAGAAGATGGTGAAATATTACCATTTATTGTGATTATTATTGATGAATTGGCTGATTTAATGATGGTGGCAGGCAAAGAGGTGGAGCTATCTATTTGTCGCTTGGCACAAAAAGCCCGCGCCGCAGGGTTACACCTTATTTTGGCAACCCAGCGCCCCAGTGTGGATGTAATTACGGGTCTTATTAAGGCGAATTTACCCAGTCGTCTGGCCTTTAAAGTATCGTCGAAAATTGATTCACGTACGATTTTGGATCAGATGGGGGCAGAGCAACTATTGGGTATGGGTGATTCGTTGTTGATGTCTGGAAGTACAGACTTGAAACGTGTGCATGGTGCATTTGTTGATGATAATGAGGTTATTACGCTGGTAGAATATTTGAAGACACAAGGTTCACCTGATTATAAAGAAGAAGTATTTAGCATGAGCTTGGATGATGGCGAAGATGCGATGGGTGACGGTTCAGGTGGTGGTGAAAAAGATGAAAAGTATGATGAGGCTGCGGCACTGGTGATAGAAAAGGGTAAATGTTCGGTGTCTATGGTACAACGTTATTTACGTATTGGTTATAATCGTGCTAGTCGTATTGTGGAGCAGATGGAAGAAGATGGATTGGTAACACCACCAGGTTCAGGTGGTAGCCGTAAGGTTTTGGGTGGGCGTGAAGGCGGTGTGTTTGAATGAAAATAATAATGTTGATTATGATGATGTTATTGTCTGCTTCGGCATGGGCGGAGGCATTGCCTATACCGTTAAAGCAGGGTCTGGATCGCTTGGCGAGCTTGTCTGGGTTTTCGTGTAAGTTTGAACAGATTATTTTTTATGATGACGGCACTAAGCAGGTTTATAGAGGCCTGTTGGCAGTCGCAAAACCAGGACGTTTCCGCTGGCAATATGTGAGCCCTTGTGAACAATTATACATTAGCAACGGTGATGGTATTTGGTTGTATGAACCCGATTTGATGCAGGCGCAACGGTTGGAAAACATCAGTGCGGTAGATCCGATTGCTATGCGTTTATTAGAAGGTCGTGTGAAGCCTGAAGAAGTGCATGTATTGGATGAAGTGGGTGGTGTATATCATGTGAGCTTGGGTGACGGAGATCAAGCCGCTCAATTATGGTTGGCACTGGATAAACAGAATATGCCGATGTGGTTTGAAAGCAGGGATAGTCTGGATAACCGTAATCGTATGCGCTTATTATCGATAGATGTGCATGTGCCAGATAAGCAACAATTTGAATTTAAAGTACCCAAAGGTGTGGATGTAATCGATGCCAATGGTAATGTGATAGATAGTAATAATGATGGGGAGTAATGAATGAAACGTTTGTTTGCAACAGTAGGATTGTTATGTGCATGTGGAGGCGGTGTGATCTCGGCGCAAGCGGCAGGTTTTGCCAATAATGACTTTTCGGCATCAGGTGTGGGTGTAGCCAATGCCATGGTTGCGGGTGTCGCTGATGTAACAGCTGCATCCTATAATCCTGCGGCGATTGCATGGCTGGATGGGGGTGTGCATGTGGAAGGTGATTTTGCATCACGGGGGCGCAATTCATCGGCCAAATTACCTTCAGGTGCTATTCAATCCAATTCAGGTAGTGCTAAAAATGGTACTATGCTTCATGCAGCGTGGATGTCACACGATAGTGATATTGGTGTGTCTTTAGCATTTACACAGCCATTTGAGAGTGAGAATATTTGGGGAGGTGAACGAACATCCATTAAATCAGACCGTTTATCTGTGGATGTGGTTTATGCACTAAGCAGCACTTTGGCTGTGGCGCATGGTATTGATGTGTACCGAACGTCGATAAATATGACACAAGGAGCTGCAACTTTTTCAGGTAAAGATAAAGTCAGCTTTGGTGTCAATGTTGGCGTAAACTGGAAGCCTGTACCATTGTGGCGTGTAGGGGCAATGTTACGCTCTGGAACGAAGGCGAAAGTTACATCTGGCAGTCAGATGGTTGATTTGAAACTGCCAGAACAAATAACCTTGGGTGTATCACATGACATGGCAAATGCATTCCGTTTGGAGGCGGATATTGCCTATGAACGCTGGTCACGCATCAAGAGCCTTGATGTGATAGGGGGCACGATTAAACATGCCGTTGATTTAAAGGATACACTGGCACTGAAGACGGGTGTTACATGGTATTGGCTGCCTGATACAACATTTCGTTTTGGTTATGCTTATGAACAGGGTGCAAATCGTGCATCGGCATTTCAGCGAGCCATTGCAGACCAATCGGGGCATCGTTTAAGTCTTGGTGCAGGTGGTGATATGTTTGGTGTACATTTGGATGCTGCATATGCTTATACCTTTCATGCTAAGCAGTCGGTGACTGCACCTATTGTGGCTGGATACCGTGATCGTGAGCAAGCTTTGATGATTTCAGCCTCCAAGGCATTTTAAGCTGATTTCTACAGCATCACTGTTTCCAGAAGAAACTTCTTCGATGGCGTCACAGGCCGATGTGCCTTTGGCATATCGTCTGCGTCCTTCTTGTTTACAAGATGTTGAAGGGCAGGCTGAGTTAACGGATGAAGCGTCTTGGTTTGCAGCCGCGATTAAAGAAAAGCGTGCTGTTTCATGTGTTTTCTGGGGGCCGCCTGGTGTTGGCAAAACGACACTCGCGACATTGATGGCGGAATCAGCAAATATGCCATTTGCGTATTTGTCTGCGGTTTCAGCAGGAAAAAAAGAAGTACAGGCTGTGGTGAGTAAAGCTAAGAGTGAGAATCGCTCTTATGTATTATTTTTGGATGAGGTTCATCGTTTTAATAAAGCTCAGCAAGATGTGCTGTTGCCTTATATCGAGGATGGCACATTGATTTTGGTTGGAGCAACGACTGAGAACCCTTCGTTTACTTTAAATAATGCATTACTTTCGCGTTGCCGCGTGATTGTGTTGAAGCCATTGGATATGACGGCATTGGAACATGTTTTGCAACGTGGTGTTAAAGCTTTGCAAGTACAAGAACAAGATTTTGCACTTGCAGATGATGCTTTACAGTGGCTAGCAAAGGCCTCGGATGGTGATGCGCGTTATGCATTAAATGCTTTGCAGAGCCTGTTTGAAGCAGATGCATCAAGAACTTGGCATTTAGCGGATGTAGAGCAACAATGGTTACGTAGGCAAGGTAGATATGACCGTAATGGTGATGTACATTATGATTTTATCTCGGCACTGCATAAATCCATCCGTAGCTCTGATGCCGATGCAGCTTGTTATTGGCTAGCACGTATGCTTGAAGGTGGTGAAGAACCCTTATATTTGGCACGACGTTTGATTCGAATTGCCACAGAAGATATTGGTTTGGCAGATCCGAAAGCCTTGAGTTTATGCTTGGATGCGCAACGAATGTATGAAATTTTAGGTTCACCAGAGGGTGAACAAGGGCTATTTGAAGTGGTTATTTATTTGGCATTGGCGCCGAAAAGTAATGCTGCATATATGGCTGAAAAAGCCGCAAGGAAATTAGCCAAAGAAACACAAGACTTGGATGTTCCCATGCATTTAAAAAATGCACCCACCAAGCTTATGAAGGGGCTTGGGCATGGTGAGGGTTATCAGTACGCTCACAATGCTGCCGATGCAGTGGTAGATCAAGGTCATTTTCCTGAAGCTATGCAAGAAGTGAGCTTGTTTGAACCGACAGAGCGCGGTTTTGAACGTACCTTACGGGAACGTAAGGATTGGCTGCAGGAACGACGCAATCAATTACGTAAGGATGCGAATATATGAAACAGATGATAGCAGTGGCACTGGGCGGAGCCTGTGGTGCAATGATGCGTTTTTGGATTGCAGGAGCCGTACAACGTGCAGTGGGTGGAGCATTCCCGTGGGGCACATTGATGGTTAATGTATTGGGCAGCTTTTTATTGGGTTTTTTGTTTATTTGGTTGATTGAAAGAAGTACGATGGGCGAGTTGGCGCGTTTGGCAATTACGGTTGGTTTTTTTGGTGCATTCACAACCTTTTCAACCTTCTCTGTGGAAACGGTTCGTTTGATGCAAGAAGGTGCGTTGAGCTGGGCATTGGCTAATATATGTTTGCAAGTATTGCTTTGTGTTGGGGTAGCGTGGTTGGGTATGCAGTTGGCGCGTACTTTGTGATTTGTATGGGGTTGTGCTGCTAGTATTTTGATGGGTGTTAATTGTTATCTTGCTGCTAGTTTGGCGAGAGTATTTTATCTGAAGTGAGAAGGGTGGTATTATGAATATATATAGTTTTACAGGGCGTTTGGCACGAGACAGTGAAACGCGTTTTACACCAGGTGGCATGGCTATTTGTTCTTTTTCTGTGGCTGTAGATTACGGCTTTGGTGAAAATAAGGGCACAAACTGGTTGCGTTGCTCATTATTTGGTAAACGTGCTGAAGGGCAGTTACCAAAATATTTAGTGAAGGGTACACAAGTTGCTATAAGCGGCGAGTTACGCATTCGTGAATATGACGATAAAGATGGTAATAAACGTACCTCTGTTGAAGTTTCTGTGGACAAACTGGATTTAATTGGTGGTCGTAACGAACAACAAGGTGGCGGGGGTTATCAGCAAGGCGGGCAACAGCAGCAGCAAGGTGGGGGATTTCCAACCCATGGTGGTGGTCAAAATAATACCCCACAGCAAACCAAGAAGGATCCGTTTGCCGATAGCCCTGCATTTAATGATGTACCAGTGGATGACGATATACCATTTTGACCCTTACCATAGACTTGTTCTGTAAAGTTTCATCGAAAAGGCCTGTATTTTACAGGCCTTTTTTTATTGTCCCCGTTTGGGAGGGGTAAAACCCCCAGCTTCAGCTGGCAGCTTTTAGCATGACGGATTATGATTGAATCAATAGGGTCAGATACTTTCTTGATAATTGATAGTTTAAGCCAAAAAGTTCAGAATTCTTAAAGGAGTAATGATGCGGTACAGGACAAGATAAATGATTATACACTGCACAAAAAAGCTGGCAGCCAAACTGCCTGATGTAAGCGATGTAGCTTTGGATGAAGTCAATCCCCTGGGAAGTTGGCACGCCAATATCTACACCATTCAAAACCACGATTGCATCATATTTTGCCATGACAAAACCCGCTTTGCCCTCTTTATAGCAGGTTTAACGAAAGCGCATTTTGCCAACTTGGACTATTACTTTCAGGATTTATTTGCCAACAATCAATAGGGTCAGACTCGATTGATTTGTTAACATTGTTATTTATCCTTTTATACAAACAACTTATATCACAATTCATCATAAAATCCCCACTACTAGAAAATCAATCGAGTCTGACCCCATCGATTTCGGAAGTTAATCAGAAAAACAATGAGGGAGAGACATTAAACCGTTTGGAAAGCCTTTCGATGTGTGTTTTACTCAATGCTTTCTTGCCAGAAAGAATCTGGCTCACATAAGACTTACCACCTAGATCTTCCTTGAAATCAGAATAGGCAAGCTTATGTT
>JAUZQS010000046.1 GCA_030950875.1 Mariprofundaceae bacterium
GTCATGATTTTCGGCTGTTTAAGGCGAATAGCAGGGTTTATTTAACGAAAACAGACGGAAATCATGGCCAATATGGGGATTTCGCAGTAGGTCTTTCTATTCTCGGACAGCCTCCTAGATGTCAATAAGTCAAACCATGCACCATTGCACTTCGTCATTCCGAACTCGATTCGGAACCCAGTCTACCCAAACTCGCTTCATCTTTCTGGGGTTGATCTGAAATCTAGCCTTTCCACCCAAAACCACTGGATGCCGTGGCAAGCACGGCATGACGAGAAACGTTATTTTCAGAATTCCGAGGATTACAGATCTTGTCATACGTACCATGTCTAAATGATAACGATAATGCTCTAGTGCTGGCAATTAAATAGTATACTGTCCCCGATTTCTCCTCTAGTGCTGGCAATTAAATAGTATACTGTCCCCGATTTCTCGTAGTGTGCTCCTGCACTTGAGTATTTTTGACGCAGAAATCGGGCAAATCAGGGGATGACCTGAGTAGCGACTTATGTCGCAATGCGAAAACCCAACGAATGAATAACAAAATGATAGAATCCATCATTTTGTTATTCAAGAGTTACTATCGTGCAATTGTTTGTCGCCAAGGCATAGTTCGGCATCATGAAAATACCATTCCATATTATTGTGCTGTTTCTCATATTCAGTCTCTCTGCCTGTGCGACAAAAGAAAACCATTTTGATCCGATTGAGCCGGTGAACCGAGTCAGTGACAAGATCAACGATAGTATTGATACTATCAGCTTAAAGCCCGCAGCACAGGGGTATAGCGCCGTTGTTCCCAAGCCGATACGTACATCGGTATCCAATTTTTATAACAACACCGCGTATATGAACACTGTGCTGAATGATTTCTTGCAAGGCAAGGGAGCACAAGGCAGCAAAGATTTTATGCGTTTCATGATCAATAGCACGCTTGGTCTTGCAGGTTTCGTTGATGTGGCATCATCAATGGGCTTTGAGCGGCATCAAGAGGATTTCGGCCAAACACTTGCCACTTGGGGTTTTTCACAAGGTGCATATATTGTCTATCCTTTAGCGGGGCCGAGTTCGGTGCGTGATACGCCGGACTTTATTACATCCATAGCAACAGATCCGTTGTTCTGGGTGGGATGGATTGTAACACCCTATGTCACTTTTCCAATCGCGCTGCTTAAATACATTGATGTACGATCCCACTTGCTTGATGCATCCAATATGCGTGATGAGGTGGCACTTGATCCCTATGTTTTTACCCGCGAAGCATGGCGACAACATCGAGACTTTATGATTTACGATGGTCATCCGCCTGCAGCAGCCAAAAGCAGTGATGACAACTGGGAAGAAGATAACTGGTAAGATAGTTTCGACTACGAACAAATCAGGGGATGACCTGAGCAGTTACGGATGACCCAGTGAATAAGCAACGCTATCGGACAGTCTCCGAATAGGGTTTGATCAAAAGTAACTACTCAGTACCCCACCCAACCATAGCTGTAACTGCTCAGGTCGCCCCTGATTTGTTCGAGTTCAAGGAGAAAATACGTAGTGTGCTCCTGCACTTGAGTATTTTTGACGCAGAAATCGGGCAAATCAGGGGATGACCTGAGCAGTTACGATCAAAACAACACACACATCGTGCCTTATATTGGCCTGCTTATTGCAAGCCTAGCACTATGCAAGCAAAACAAGAACAACGAAACAGGATGACGCGTCCACTTTTTGACGCTTTGACCCTCTATGTCTGACGATGAGGACAAAAGTCAACAAACCGAAGATGCATCCCCGAAGCGATTGGAGGATGCCCGCAAAAAAGGCCAGGTACCGAGCAGTAAAGAACCTTCTACGGCCATTTCCTTTATGGTGCTGGTGATGATTATGGCGACAGGTATCGGAGGCTGGTTGGCTGATACGTTGATACATTTGATGGGTTATTATCTTTCTGGTCAAGCCAGTATGGAAGTCAACCCACAGGGCATGCAATCGCTGTTGATTTCCATAGGTATCGATATGGGCAAGGTGATTGTGCCGATAGCCTTGCCGATCGTATTGCTGGGGGTGATGGTTACTGCGGCGGTTAGTGGCCCTGTTTTTACCTTTGAAACCTTAAAACCGAAATTGGAAAAGATTAGTCCACTGAAAGGCTTGAAACGCTTGTTTTCAACCAAATCATTGGCTGAGTTTGTCAAATCGATTCTTAAAATCATTGTGGTTTCAACAGCATGTTATGTGATTGTGAATGATTTATATTCTCAAGTGTTGCATGCGGCATTTCGCTCACCTGCTGATATTGGTGCTTTGATGGTGGAGGGCAGCATTCGCATCGTTACGTTAGCTGCAGTGATTTTTGCCTTTATTGCCTTGGTTGATGTGCTGTATCAACGCTGGGAACATATGAAATCGATGCGTATGTCGAAAAAAGAAGTCCGTAACGAACACAAAGAAAGTGAAGGAGATCCGCAATTAAAGGCCAAAATTCGTCAACTGCAAACGCAACAGGCGCAAAACCGAATGATGTCAGATGTGCCAGATGCCGATGTTGTGATTACCAATCCTACCCGTATTGCGGTGGCTTTGGCCTATCAGCCAGGAGGCTTGGGAGCGCCGCGTGTCTTGGCCAAAGGAAAAGGTCATATCGCGGCAAAAATAAGGGAAGTGGCAGGCGAAAATAAAATTCCACTGCATGAAAACAAACCTTTGGCAAGATCCTTGTTTAAGCATGTGAAAATTGGCGATGAAATTCCAGAAGATCTGTTCGAAGCCATTGCCATTATTTTGGCCGAAGTATTCAAGTTAAAACCACACTAAGATAACAACGGAAGGGAGAACTAGCACTTATGGCATCAGCCGGATTCATAACATTAGGGCGTATGGGAAAACAGACGGATGTGCTGTTGGCTATGGGTGTGTTGGGAATTTTGCTGGTGATGATGGTGCCATTGCCAACCTGGTTGATGGATATCCTGCTGGCAGCGAACATAACTATCGCTATCTTGATTTTATTGACCGCTCTTTATGTCACCAAACCATTGGAATTCTCAGTCTTTCCTTCGTTGTTGTTGTTGACCACCTTATTCCGTTTGTCACTGAATGTGGCAACCACCCGCTTGATTTTATTGCACGGTCAGGAGGGGCCAGCGGCGGCAGGGCATGTTATTGAGGGGTTTGGAGCCTTTGTGGCCGGCGGTAATATGGTGGTTGGCCTGATTATCTTCATTATTCTGGTGTTGATTAACTTCATCGTGATCACCAAGGGTTCGACTCGAATCGCCGAAGTGGCGGCACGTTTTACGCTCGATGCGATGCCGGGCAAGCAAATGGCGATTGATGCTGATATGAATGCTGGCTTGATTAATGAGGCGGATGCGCGCATTCGACGCGAAAATGTTTCGCGCGAAGCAGAATTTTATGGTGCTATGGATGGTGCTTCCAAGTTTGTGCGTGGTGATGCGGTC
>JAUZQS010000047.1 GCA_030950875.1 Mariprofundaceae bacterium
GTTAGAGCCGGGATCGTAAAGAATCTTAATGAGTTGGATAAATATAGGTGGTCTGGCCATGGTGTTTTGGTGCGTCGTCGTAAGAGAAGCTGGCAGGATCGAGATGGTGCTCTTGTCCACTTTGGCGAGAAAAGGCAAGAATCCGTAAAGCGATACCGTGAATTTGTCTCTGACGGTTTCAATATGGGCAAGAGGAAGGAACTGACCGGAGGCGGTTTGCTACGAAGCGCTGGCGGTTGGGAAAGTTTAGCGGCCATGCGTAAGGCGAAAGAATATTGGCGTGGAGATGAGCGAATTCTTGGCGATAGTGAATTTGTCGGCAATGTGCCTCAGGAAGCGGAAGAGGAATTCAGCCGGAAAGAGGAGTTGAAAAGACAGGGCTGGGATTTGCAGCGTCTGGTCAATGAAGTGTGCCGACTCCTTGCCGTGAATTTGGAAGATTTGCAGAAAAAAGGTCGTGCCAACAACCTATCTATGGCCAAGTGGGTGATCTGCTATTTGGGATATTCCCAGCTTGGAATTAATGGAGCGAAACTTGCCAGATTTTTCAATACGTCAAGACCGTCGATTTCTAAAGCGATACAACGTGGCGAAAAATATGTGAAGGATAGTGGTCTTAAGGTATTAAGTTAACTCCGTCCCCTTGGGTCTTTTCGTCCCCTTGGGTCTTTTTTACGAGACCATCAAACATAGCAAACACTTAAAACCCAACGCCCCTTGACTACCCCAACGAAAAAACCATAATGAAACCATTATGGAACTAAAATTCATAGAGGGGTGTTAATATGCCAAGTATAACTGTCAAAAATATTCCAGATCATTCTTATGAAATACTCAAACAGATAGCCACAATCAATCATCGAAGCATTAACAGTGAAATTATCTGTCTAATCGAGAAGGCAACATTAAGTAAACTTTTTATCCCAGAGCAACATCTTACCCTCGCTAAACGCTGCAGAGAAAAAACAAAAAAATTCCTTCTAACCAATGATACCCTGCAAGCAGCTAAAGAAGAAGGACGGCCATGATCGTTGTTGATACCAATATTATAAGTTATTTTTACCTCAACTCTGACTACTCACAAATCGCTGAACAAACATTTAAAAAAGACCCTATCTGGTCTGCGCCATTACTGTGGAAGAGTGAATTCCGAAATGTACTGACGTTTTATATTAGAAAAGAAATAATCACATTGTCTGAGGCAATTGAAATCTTTGAATGTGCAGAGGAATTATTAAAAGATAACGAATTTGAAATTAATTCAGTACAAGTGTTAAACTTATCTCTCTCAAGCGGGTGTTCTGCCTATGATTGTGAATTTGTCAATTTGGCAAAAGATCTTGGTGTTCCTCTCATCACTCAAGATAAAAAAGTACTCCTTAACTTCCCAGAAACAGCAATATCTATGAGTCAATTCCTTTAAACGCACGTAACTATTCAAATATATTTATAAAAAATCAATAAAACATGACCCTATTGTTCTTTCCGCAACCCTCGCAAATCAACAGCTCTCCCAGCATTGTAGCTTGCCCCTTAGGAATGAATGTTTATCCTGCCGATATTCAAAATCACAACAAAGAGAGAAAAACATGCTGTCCAAAATAATCCACGCTATTGAACCACGTCATATCGGTCTATTTGCCTTATGCTGTTTGGCCTTCGTATACATGGCGCTTTTTCGTTATGATGCATTCGGCATTGATGAAGGTGCTGCTCGCGCACTATTGATCAATTGGTCTATTATTGACCATGTTGCCAATGCCACTCCATTATTTGGATTTCCCGATTTGCGTGCCATCATGTTCATCTTCTTGGATCTGCATTGGGCAGGTAGCCTGCCTGCAGCAAAAGTATTCACCTTGTTCATGCTGCTTGGTACTGCACTCATGTTCTACCGTTGGTCAGAAGTCTATGACAGCCCCGAAACTGGCACGATTGCCACAGCCTTACTACTCATATCCCCCATCGCTATCATGCAAACCGATTCCATTTCTCCGGGCGTATTTCTGCTGTTCTGCTTTGCCACCGCCTTCTGGATGAACTACTACCTACAACGCACCATTCGCACCATGTCCGCATCCCTCTTTATGCTGATTTTGATGAGTGCATTTGCTGTCAGTCTGCACCCCATGGGCTTGGCTCTTCCGCTTGTATTATGCCTGCAATGGCTCCCCAAACAAAACGATCATCATGCATTAAACCATGACATCACCACACAAATAAGCGCAGACAAACGCCGCAACCTGCTTATTGGACTAGGCATCAGCACCGCCTTATTGCTCTTTGTTCGATGGGGCTGGTCTGGACTGGAAACCAGCAATAGTCCGCTTGCCAGCTTGGGAGCCATACTCACCGGATCCCCCATTTTACAAGCCACACCACCAATCGGTTTTGGTGTCATTATGGCCAGCTTACTCGGCTTTGTAATCGTCACTTATATATACCAACGCAATGTTGAACTATTAAGCTCCACACTGGTTATCGCCAGCCTGATTGGCATCTTTCAACCCGACCACTCTTGGGCACTCATTGCCCTCACATGCATTCTGTTCCTTGGACTACCCATGCTCATTGCTGCACATCGCAAAACCGGCATTCAGAGCATCATTGGTCAGCGCGGTCTGGTTATTCTACTCATCATCATCTTCTCCAGCATATTCACCTCAGCCGACAAACATTACCGCACCATCAGCCAGTTAAAACTCAAATCCGACAGCGATAACTTGCTTGCTGCAGCCGCGCGCATTGCCAGCAACCACAAGGTTGATTTCATCATGGCCAGCCAATGGCCTGCTCGCACCATGCTGGTTACCAAACGCGATGTACTCCCATTGCCGCCACAAAGCCTACTACAGGATGAAGACACCTTTATCAAAAAAACTGCCAGCGTAACCCATTTTATGTTTAATCCCAATGCTCCGGAAAACGCCGCTTTATCCAAGATAAGCGCCCGTTTATCCCAGCGTATGCAAGCTGTCGAACTCTTACCCGCCGGCGTAATCTTGGAAGTCAACACGCCAAAAGCGCCAGAATAACTCCTGCGCGGTTAGGTAACACGAAGGGACAGCTCAATTGCCGCAATCTGAGCAGATACAGTCATTTTTTTGGTTGGGTGGTGAATAGTTACTTTTTGTTTAGAAAATGAAAGAAGAGCGCCACAACCATGCCAAACCCACCACCAAAAAGAAGCAGGCCACCGAGCAATGTAGCAGCCATCATTGGCGCTGAAGCATCGCTCCCCAGTTTCGGCATCACATAGACCAGCACAGCCAGCCCCGTCGCCATAGCCAATGTATAATTACGCATCAAACGTTTCCACACGCCAGTATCGCGCATCTTTTCACTATCGATATCGGACATGTTTCCCCTCTCTAATTCCCTGGTACCAACAACAACCAACCCGATGCAAACACTAGCAAACGTGCAACCACGATACCTATAAATTGTTTTTTATGTTCACTACGATGATGTTGATGTTGCGCCCCTACACGGTGCTGTAGCATGGCTCGCCCTGCCAATACCTGTAATACATATAAGGCATAGAGCACCATCACCAACATCAAATGAGTCCAAATCAAAGAAGAAAATATCTGACCTTCATCAATTAACCGCTTAGCCCAATCATGGGTTAGATACAAATAAATCGGAAACATCATGTCAAAAAACATCAAGAAAATCATTGCTGAAATATGAAATCGCCGATGTTTACGCCAAAACCACGCTGCAGCCAACACCACGAAACTGATTAATACAAGTACAATACTAGTCGCCATGGGTCAATACTACGCACAGATGACCGCATGCGTCACATTTACTTACTTAGACACCAAATTAATCGCACATAAACTTGAAAAATCGTAACTACTCAGGTCACCCCTGATTTGCCCGATTTCTGCGTCTAAAATACCCAAGTGCAGGAGCACACTACGTAACTCTCCTTGAACTCGAACAAATCAGGGCCGACCTGAGCAGTTACAGCTATTTGGGGGGAGGGGGGCTGAGCAGTTACGAAAAATCTTATATTCAACAGAGCTGAAAATACTAAGCAATAGAGCCTCTAGGAGGCTGTCCGAGAATAGAGGCCGTAGCGAGGGATTCCCATGTTGAGTCATGATTTTCGGCTGTTTGAGGCGAATAGCAGGGTTTATTTAACGAAAACAGACGGAAATCATGGCCAATATGGGGATTTCGCAGTAGG
>JAUZQS010000048.1 GCA_030950875.1 Mariprofundaceae bacterium
ATGACTTTATGTATGAAATGAATAAAAAATCAATTTACCAACTCATTATTATCCATAATTTTCATCTTTTGACAGACTTAAATGTCATTTCTTGTTTGAATGAAATAGAAAAATATCCGTACCTATCATTGTTGTGTGTATCCGAGGAAAAACAGCAAAAATCAACATTATCAGCAAAGGATTGTATATTGCCATGGCTGACATCAAAGCAGTTGCGGGCTGAAATAAATCGGCGAAAATTGGCTTTGGAAGAAGATAATATGGATCTGTTGATAGACTTTTTGTTGCATCAAACATCGCCATACAGTTGGCTTGATAGCAAGCCTGAATCATGGTTCGTTGATGCCTTATGGAAGTTAGAAGTTCAACAGAAAAGTTAAAAAGGCCTTAAATTTAAAATACCCACCAACGAGGGGGCGTTAGTGGGTATCAACTCAACCGATTGGACTGGTGTTATGGCCTACAAAGAACTGAACCCTAAAAGCTAAGGTGGGTGCCGTATTCTAACATTAGGTATCCCAGTTAAGGGATTCACACAATCAGATATCAAGCTCCCGTTCAGTGCATATCGGCTCAAACTTGCAAACCACAACACCAGTACAACAAGTTGCTGTTATAAACTATGTAAGCAGATTCCATGCCAATATTTTATAAAGGCACTGTAAGCTGTTAATTTTTGAAGCTAAGCTATTAGTAGCTATTCAGCTCACCCCTCATTTTCCCTATGCCAGCGTTAAAAAGTGCTCACTTACAGGAGTAAGCTCCGCCTTTTCGCCTCGCCTAAAAGCGCCTACTGTTGGTGGCCTCTGAAAAATCAGAGGTAATCTGAACAGCTACAGCTAATTCTATGGTTATTCTGAATAGTTGCTTATTTTAGTTGAATAAAGCTTCGTGCTGAAATAACGATGAGAATGCCACCCAATACCATGACTGTAGATATCATCAGGTGCAGCGTCATTTCTTCGGATACCAATAGCACACCACCGATGGCTGCTATGACGGGTACGGCAAGTTGTATAACAGCCGCTTGGCTATTGGAAAGACCTCTGAGTGCCGTGTACCAAATGGCATAACCGATGCCTGATGCGATACCACCAGAGAGTAGGGCAAGCAGTGTACCTTGTAGGTTAAACTGGGCTTGAGGTAAGCTGATAAGCGCAAGTATGGCAATAAAGGGTAGTGTCTTGATAAAGTTTTGAGCTGTGTCAAATAAAGCTGTTTTGGCATGCATGCCCTGGATACTATAAATTCCCCAAGCAATACCAGATATGCTCATCAATAGAAATCCAATGGCTGAAGGGCTATTTAAATTGGGGTAAATAAGGTAAGTAAAACCTATGAAGGCCATGGCTAAACCGATCCACTCCGCAATATTTAGGCGATTTCCTGTATATATTGAATAAGCGATCATGGTTATTTGTACGCTGCCAAATAAGATAAGCGCACCTGTAGCGGTGTCTAAGCTTATGTAGGCAAAAGAAAAGGCTGTGGCATAAACAAACAACATGGCTGCTGCTAACCAGTTTGTTGTGAGCTTGAAATGTAGTTGAGTTCTTTGTTGTTTGGCATGCATGGCAACGATGATATATAAGACGATGATGCCAGATAACAGGCGAATGACCGTAAAAGAACCCGCATCCATTTGGTGGACACCCAAGGCCAAGCGACATAAAACAGAATTGGCTGCAAAGGCGATAAGTGCCATGGCAGTGAATAATGATGTCTTGAGTATGGGCTGTTTTATCAATGTTTCCTCGTTTTTTTAAGCTATGGCATAAATAGTCATGCTTTATTTGACTTTATTACATTCGAAATGAATCATCGGCGTGAAAATAATGGGGAATAGTTACCCAGTATCATTTGAATGTGGAGAGATTGATCATGAGTATAGAGCAAACATTGCAAACACGCAGTGAATCCAAGTGTGAACTGTGCGCCGCGACAGAAAAACTAGCAGTGTATGAAGTGCCATCAAGCCCTGATAATACGGCGAATGAATGTGTTTATCTTTGTGCCACATGCTCTGATCAGGTTGAGAATCCTGATAACGTTGATGCCAATCATTGGCGTTGTTTGAATGATAGCATGTGGAGTCAAGTGCCTGCTGTACAAGTGATGGCTTGGCGCATGTTAAGCCGCTTGCGTGGCGAAGGCTGGCCGCAAGATTTGTTGGATATAATGTATTTGGAAGATGATGTGAAAGCTTGGGCTGAAGCAGGTGCTGAAAGTGCTTCAGATGATGCGGTGGTACATCGTGATAGCAATGGTGCGGTGCTTGAAAATGGTGATACGGTCACATTGATTAAAGACTTGAAAGTGTCAGGTGGTGGATTTACTGCCAAACGTGGTACAGCGGTACGTAATATTCGTTTGGTCGCTGATAATGCTGAACATATTGAAGGGCGTGTAAGCAGTCAGTTGATTGTGATTCTTACGCAGTTTGTGAAGAAATCGTAATTTATTTGGCCTATTAGTATTTTAAAGGTAACTATTCAGTGTAACTATAAAATAGCGTGTAACTGTTCAGATTGCGGCTTATTTTTCTGAGGACACCAACAGTAGGCGCTTTTAGGCGAGGAAAAAAAGCGGACGACTCCATGGATGGAGGAGGTAGAGCGACGCAGGATGCCAAAGCCGAGCTTACTCCTGTAAGTCATTCGGTACATCCTGCACCTCACCCTTCGGGCAAGCCATAGGCTTGTGCAATCGGCTCCTGCCTTTTTGTGAGCATTTTTAACACAGGCACCGGGAAAATAAGTGGTGAGCTGAATAGTTACTTTTAAAGTTGGTTAATTTTGGCGGCTACAATGAAATCGTTTTCATGTAAGCCGCCAATTTTATGTGTGTAAAGTGTGACAGTACAATAACCCCAGCCATAACAAATATCGGGATGATGATTTTCTGATTCGGCAATCACGCCGACTTTTTGAGCAAAATTTTGGGCTTCCATAAAATTAGAAAAAGTGAATTTTCTTTGTATTTTCTTGTT
>JAUZQS010000049.1 GCA_030950875.1 Mariprofundaceae bacterium
ATGACAAAGTTGGTTCCAATGTTCATACCAATGCATTTCCACAGCATACGACTGTAGTTTTCTGGCATGTGAGATATCACTATGCCAGCCACGTGGGTGGTTGATATTCGAAGGTGGTTTGACGTGCTTCAGAATAACACTATTTACCTCGGCTCCGCTTAATTTAAGCCGTATGATTTCACCATAACCACTCCACAGCGATTGAATCACTTCATTGGGTTCTACACGCTTGGCATGCATGACCTCTGCAACCATGCGCTGCAGGCTTGGATGGAGCATTTATTTTACAAACTGAATATCAAGCGTGCGTAAATAGGTGTGTAGCCCAGCATCTTGAACAGGAAAGACATAAGCATCTTCATCGGATTCATTGTGGTGGGAGTGCCACCAGCCTGGCGGTGTGATAAATACGGTATTGGTAGCCCAGTCTGCTCTGATAGGGTCGATAATATGACCATTACTATCAACTTCTTTGCCGATTAATGTATACGTATTGGGGCCAGAGGATACGGCCAAATCTAGTGCAACCGACTGATGACGATGGGCTTTCTGGACTTCACCTTTGGGTAATAAATTAAACAGTGACCACATATCAGGGCTAATGGTTTTGGTGTCCATACAATCGCGATTACCCAAAATTATGCCAATGCGATTGCGACCTTCACGTAGCGCAATATCGCGCATGCCATTGACCTCATTTAAAAGTTCTTGGCCATCATAAAAAGCCGGTTTAAAGCGTGCCTGTGATGGCAAAACACCAAGGTATTGCAATAAAGGCGCATCATGTGTCCAGTACAAGGCAGCATCGTTATCTGCTTCATGACGTAGGCCTTGATTGCAAGGCATGGTAAAGGTGTCGCCCTGTTGCCATGTGATAACACCGTCATCACAAATGGTACGACCCGATCCGCGCATGACAAAAAATACCTCAGATGTGGCACTTACTTGGGTTGTAATGGTTTCATGGGGGCAAATATGTATGTAATTGGCTAGTAGACTTGGTGATGTCGCGGCATATGGCGTGCCAAGGATATCGGAAATATTAAGCTCAATTACACGGGATTCGCCATTTTCATGCAAGGATGCAGGGAACGGTTGAATAGGCACGCCTTTTAAATTGGGTGTTGCTGCGGCGGAGTATTCCCAGTTAATGACTTGTTTTTCCCATTCTGTGTTTAATGTGTTCATATACTTTTTACCCCGCTATGATTCAATTCGACTGCAAAGTGTAGCAGTTTTATTACCTGCGTGCAGTGCGAAATAAGCATGTTAGCATTGTGGATTATGAAAGATGACGAATCACTATTTACTTTTCCATGTGAATTCCCGATAAAAATCATGGGTGAGCAATCGGAAACATTTGAAACATCGATTGTGATGATTGCACATAAGCATATCCCCAATCTTGATGAAGCTTGTGTAAAAAGTCAGCCAAGTAAAAAAGGGAAATACCTTTCTATAACGATTACTTTTCAAGCCGACAGTCGCGAGCAGTTAGATAACCTTTATCGTGAACTTTCAGCACGTGATGATGTAAAAATGGTGCTGTAAAAGGCATGCAAATCCTTATCATTGCCTATGTGTTACCTGAACCTAAATCCACAGGTTCAGGTGCTAGGATGATGGAATTGATCCATTTGTTCTTAGGGCAAGGCTGGTCAGTACATCTGGCGAGCCCTGCACAGGCAACGGATTATTCAGAAGATTTGAATGTTTTGGGCATAGAAACATCTGAAATAAGTGTAAATAACAGTAATTTTGATGATTTTATTGCCAAAATGAATCCAAACATCGTGCTCTTTGATCGTTTTGTGATGGAAGAGCAATTCGGATGGCGTGCCGCCAAGCAGTGCCCTAAAGCTATGCGCATACTTGAAACGATTGATTTACATTGCTTGCGTGAGGCGCGCCATCAACAAACAAAACGTACCCATGCGGTTGCTTTAGAGCCTGAAAAGATGGATTTATACAGTGATATTGCTTTGCGTGAAATCGCTTCGATTTATCGTTCGGATTTATCATTATTGATTTCAGATCATGAAATTGCAGTGTTGGATAAATATTTTTCTATCCCCAATCATATACTGCATTTATGCCCATTTATGTTGCAACCATTGCAGAAAATCACACCAGAGTTCTCAGGTAGACAGAACTTTTTAAGCATTGGAAACTTTCGACATGCACCCAATTGGGATTCGGTGTTATGGCTCAAACAAGAGATTTGGCCACTGATTCGAGCCAAGCTACCCAAAGTCGAGTTGCATATTTATGGCGCATACATACCACCCAAGGCCACTGCTTTACACAATGCCCGAGAAGGTTTTCTTATCAAAGGTAGAGCCGAACATGTGCATGAGGTGATGCGACAAGCCCGTATCAATCTTGGTCCGCTTCGTTTTGGTGCAGGCATTAAAACAAAGCTTGCCGATGCCATGCTTACAGGTACGCCAAGTGTGACAACATCGGTGGGAATAGAAGGCATGACAGGCGGTCTGCCATGGGGTGGAGCGATTGCCGATGATGCGCAGGGCATTGCTGATGCAGCCGTGGCTTTGTATCAGAATGAGCAAGCTTGGTTACAAGCGCAACAGCATGGCATGGTTATTCTGCGGTCACTTTTTGACCCATTAAAGAATGGTCAGGCACTGCTTGCACGGATCAAGTATGTGATAGAAAATTTGCAGGCACATCGGTTGAATAATTTTACAGGGCAAATGCTTAATTATCATCATCATCGTAGCACAGAGTTTATGTCGCGCTGGATTGAAGCAAAGAATAAAGCCACCGGCTGATTGTATAAGTCCTATGAGGTTCGTTGCCAAGGCATGAATGATCTGGGATATAGAAATATTTTGTAACTTTTAGCGACTATAATAGTCCGTAAGTACTAACTTTCCAAGTCAAGGAGGGGTTATGAATCAGATCATAAAGGGACTGTGTTTAATGATATTGCTCTTGCCATCTTGGCATGTTTTTGCTGAGCATACTCAAACCCCGAAACACACAGTGGGTACGTTAAGGTGTAAAGTTCTACCACACTCAGGCATGAATTTACTCATTCATTCTAGCAAAGATATTCGTTGTAAATTTACTTCCAAATATAAACGTTTGGTGGAATACTATAAAGGTGAAACGGGCATAAAATTCGGCATTGATATAGGCCTTGGCAAACATGAAAATATTGTCTATTCAGTTCTTTCTAGGGGCCTTGAACAGGGCGAATATCAGTTAGCAGGTAAATATTCTGGCGCTTCTGGAAATGCGACATTGGGTCTTTCTGCTGGGCATTCAGCACCCATTGAAAAAGATGATAAAAGTATTTCATTACAGCCCATAAACATTAAAAATAGCGGTGTAGGGGCAGCTGCTGGGTTGAGTTATCTATATTTGGAATTTGATCATTAATAAATGTGAAACGTTCAAAGTAATTTTCTTTATTTTAACGAAATGGGAAGGGCTTATAGCTTTTGGAGGCATTCAAATGCAAATAGTTTATGTCCAATGATCTTTAGAATATCGGAACCTGCGCTTCTTTTTTAGAAAATCGATAAGCTGATAAAATATCTCAATCCATCTTGGTGCGCTGCTCATGATTGTCTCTTTTGCATGTGGAAATTATACCTAGCTATTGTGTATAGTATATCGCATGAATATGCGATGCGGTCAGGCATGATGATATTGTCGCTTTTTAGAATTACATAGAAACTCCTTGCAGGAATGTGCGGGGTCGATAGAAATCGGGACGATGAATGTTGGATGTTTGGAGAGATTGCATGATTAAGCAAATTGCACAGGAATTAAATGTAGCGGTAAAACAGGTTGCGGCAGCGGTTGAGCTGCTTGATGGTGGTGCGACGGTGCCATTTATTGCACGTTACCGTAA